>JABMRB010000426.1 GCA_013202865.1 Candidatus Nealsoniibacteriota bacterium
CTCCTGCCGTCAAATCACCGGCTCCTGCCGCCAAATCACCGGCCCCTGCCGCCAAATCACCGGCTCCTTCCGTCGATCCGATGACTGTGATGCCGAAATCGCTGCCAACGATCGATATCACACCGAGGGCGTGGAGCACGTTCCATCGAGAGTTGATCGACGAGACGGGAAGGCTCCGCGGCGTGTTGGATCGGGTGCGCGAAGGGCAGTACGCTGAGGAATTGCTCCATGGCGTGGCCCGGTCGCTGCACACGATCAAGGGCGTTGCCCAGGTGACTGCCCTGCACCAACTCAGCCACTGCACTCATCTGCTGGAGAGCCTACTGGAGATCGCCCGCGAAGATCGCGACCACTGGCCGAACGAAGCGATGCAGTCCTACATCGATTGGCTGTCGACGATGACCGGCACAGGGCCGTCGGCAGCGGGGGGCGCTGGGGAGGTCGACACCGACGACATTGCCGCCGTAGCGGAGTTCGTCAACCGACTCACACCGTCGGCCGAGGCAGATGACCTGGTGACGACTGCCGGCCGCAGGCTCGAAGCCGAGTTGAACGCCTTGCTGACGGCAACCGTGTCGTAAGGGGTAGCCGTGCAGACGGCTCTCCTGTGCGGCCGATGCTTCCTTTCGTCATTCGTCATTCGTGCTTCGTCATTTCCTCTACGGCGTCAAAATGCCTGCCGGGCCAACTCCATCGGCGACTTTCCGTCGGCCGATATCGGCCGCAGGCGGTAGCGGTAATGGTACGCATTCTCGGTCAGTACGAACTCCTTGTGCGGACGGGCACCCCAACTGTTGTCGCCGCCGACGCCCATCTGGCGATGGTCGAGGTTCACCGTGATTGAGTCGCGACGGGTCATCTCGTGCCGGTGGGCGGCACCCTCCAGATCGGCCATCGTGTAGTGCCGCGCACTGACGCTCAACAGCGGCATGCCCACGACCAGCAGCCCGACGCCGTCCTTGTTGGTCAAGGCGATCCAACGAACGTCCGTCTTATTGCCGTTCTCCTGCGGGCGGGAATAATCGACGAACTGCTCGTCGACCGTGCCCGAGTAGACACCCACCGGGCAGCCGTCCTTGCGATCCCAATACGATTCGCCCGGGCCGCGGCCGTACCAGGTGAGTTTCTCGAACCCGCCGGGCATCGTCATTTGCATGCCGAACCGGGGCATCTCGGGCAGCTTCTTATCGTCCGCCTGGAAGTTGGCGTCCACGATCACGTCGCCGCTGCCGTGGACGGTGTACGTCAACCGGTAGCTTGCGCCCGTGTCGGCCAATTCTCCGATGAACGAGAGTTGCACGGTTCTGTCCGGTCCTCCTTCCGCTTCGGCGCCGGAGTCGATGTTCCAGTTCTCGCCCGCCTTTCGCCAGATGCCGCACCGGTTGGGCATCTTGTTGCCGCGGTCGTTGTCGATCGGTGCCCGCCAGAAATCGGGCCGCGGGCCCTTCTCGATCAACTCGACGCTTTTGTACTTCCACGACGTAATCAGCCCGCGCTCGTCGTCAATCGCGAGCCGGAAGTCCTTGCCCGTGACCACCGCCGAATTGTCGGCGTGTTCCAGCGTCAGCTTAGGGAGCCTCGCCGGGTCGATCGGCGGTTTCGGCGCTGCGATCGGCAGCTTGAATTGCTCGCGAGCTACGACGTGTCCAGGGCCGGCCCCACCGGTGAACACCTTCAGGCGGAAACGAACGTTCAACCAGTACTCGGCCCCTGCGATCGGCTGCGTTTTCGGCAGCGGAACCGACACGATTCGCTTCTGCCCCGGACCAAGACCGTCGATCGACAGCACGCCGCCGCCAATGCCCTGGCCGTCGGCCGTCATCTCCCATTCGCACTCGAGGTGATCCAGATTGCGGAAGTCGTAACCGTTGAGAATCTCGATCTTGCCCGAGTTCAGATCAACCGCCCTGATCTGAACCGGCTGATAGACCTTCTTAACCTGTGCAAGGCTCGGGTGCGGCGTGCGATCGGAAGAGACCAGCCCGTTCATGCAGAAGTTGCCGTCGCTGGGCGTGCCGGGCGGGCCGAAGTCGCCGCCGTAAGCGAAGAACGTCCCCTGCTTCGCGGCCGTCTCTTCCATGCGGTCGAGTTCCAGCCATAGTACGGTCGAATCATCCGGTTTGCGGTCGGCATCTTTGATCTCCGCCACCGAGAGCGCCCGGTTGTAGATCCGCACGCCCGCGATCAACCCGCTGAGTTGCCGGTCGTTGTGCGTCGAGTTGCGGCCGACGTTGACCGGAGCCGGGCAATGGGCGATCTTGCCCTGATATGGGGTCGCTGCCAGCTTGCGGCCGTCGACGTACAGGGCGATCTCCTTGCCGTCGTACACACCGGCCACATGATGCCATCCGCCGTACCAACCGTCCGGTAGCGGGGCCGTGGTCGTTCGCCAGGCACCCGAGTCGGTCGCGTCGTAGATGAAGAACTGCAAGTCGGTGCCCTGCTGTTTCAGGCCGTACTGGAAATCGCCTTTGAGCACGAACGGGCTGTGCGTGTCGGTCGGCCGCGGCCGGACCCGGGCTTCGACGGTAATCTGCGTGCCCGTGACGTCGAGCTGTGGAGCGTCGCCCAACGCAACGAACCCGTGCAGCCCCCGCGTGCCGTCTGCTTCGATCACGTTGCCGGTGACGTTGCCGACGAGCCCGAACCGGCTTCGGTCCTTGACGGTTTTGCTCGCGGGGATCTTCTTCCGCAGGCCCTGATCGACCCAATCCCAGACGAACGCCCCTTGCAGGTGCTTCATCTTGTAGATCGGCCGCCAGTAGCTCCACAGGTCGCCGACGCTGTTGCCCATCGCATGGGCGTATTCGCAGAGGATCATCGGTCGGGTCTGCGGCTGGGAGGCGTATTGCACGAGCCGTTGCGGCGCCGGATACATGGGGCAGACGATGTCGGTGTTCGGTCCGTTGCCGGCCCGTTCGTAATGGACCGGTCGGGTGGGGTCTCGCTGGCGAATCCAATCGGCGGTAGCGGTGAAGTTCACGCCGTCGCCCGCCTCGTTACCGAGCGACCAGATAATCACCGACGGATGGTTCTTGTCGCGCTCGACCATCCGAATGGTGCGATCGAGATGGGCCTCTTTCCAGGTCGGGTCCTTGGCCAGCGAATCGGCTCCGTAGCCCATGCCGTGCGATTCGACATTGGCTTCGTCGATCAGATAGAGCCCGTACTGGTCGCACAAATCGTACCAGAGCGGCGCGTTGGGATAGTGCGAGGTCCGCACGGCGTTGATGTTGTGTTGTTTCATCAGACGGATGTCGCGGATCATCGACGCGCGGGAGACTGTGTGGCCCGTGTCCGGGTCGTGCTCGTGCCGGTTGGTACCTTTGAGCAACACGGCCTTGCCGTTGACGAGCAGTTCACCGTCGCGGATTTCGACCTCGCGGAAACCCATCGGGCAAGCCACGGATTCGATCGGTTTGCCTTGGGCGTCGTTGAGCGTCAGCTTGAGCGTATAGAGGTTGGGTGTCTCGGCAGTCCATTTCTTCGGGTTCTTGACCGCTTGGCTCAGGTCGAGCGACACGTCCTTGCCCGGAGGTACTTCGATCGATTTGTGCAGCGGGGGAGCCAACTCCTGCGTGGTGATTATTCCCGACGCCAACTCGCTACCCACGCTCGACGGGCCCAGCTTAAATGTCGCATCTGCGACGACGGCCTCCAGTTGCCCTTTGATCGGTTTGCGGCCGTAGTTGTGGAGCTTGACGTTGAGTATCAGAGTGGCGTCCTTGTAGTCGTCGTCCAGGTCGGTCTGCACCCAGAAGTCGCGGACGTGCAGATCGGCGGTGGAGAAGAGGTAGACATCGCGGAAGATACCGCTGAGTCGCCAGAAGTCCTGATCTTCGAGATACGAGCCGTCGCAGTAGCGGTAGACCTCGACGGCTAGCATGTTCTCGCCCGGCTTGAGATATGGCGTGATGTTGAACTCGGCCGGCGTGCGGCTACCCTGGCTGTAGCCGACCTTGCGGCCGTTGACCCACACGTAGAACGCCGAATCGACGCCGTCGAAGTGCAGAAACACGTGCCGCCCGTCCCAATTGTCCGGCACGTTGAACGTTCGCCGGTAGGAGCCGACCGGGTTGTTGTCGTGTGGGATCTTAGGCGGCTTGGCCGGGCTGAACGGATACTTAATGTTCACGTAGATCGGAATCCCATAGCCGTGCATCTGCCAGTTCGACGGCACAGGGATCTCGGCCCAGTTTGCGACATCGTAGCCGGGCTTGTAGAAATCGACCGGCCGGTCGGCCGGTTTGGGCACCCAGTGGAACTTCCACTTGCCGGTCAGCGATAGGTGGAACGCAGAGTTCTTACGCGCGGTCCTCAGCCAGGGGCTCGTGCCCGGAAAAGGCACTGCGGTGGCGTGCGGCGGCTCCTTACCGGCACCGAACATCTTCGGGTTTTCCCAGTCGGGCGTCTCCTGAGCGGTGGAGTACGACACCGCCAATAGAACGGTCACACCCAATAAAGCGACAATGGCAACGGTTTTCATTAGAGATCCTCCAGCAAGGGGCCAAGACGCACGGGACCGCAACACGGCCCATTCTACACAACCGGCCGGGCTGAACTAGCGGGGAGCACCCCAGCCGTAGCCGCGGATTTCCAATCCGTCTTTGCAGCCTAATTGACACCGCAGACGGATTGAAAATCCGTCCTACGGCCCACTCCCCCCACACCCCACACGCCGC
>JABMRB010000053.1 GCA_013202865.1 Candidatus Nealsoniibacteriota bacterium
AGAACTGAATCGGGAAGTTATTCCTGTACGAGTTCTTAGAGCAACTCTTGCATCCCGCTGAGCCCGACCACCTCGCGGGTGGCGAAGGGCTCGCCGTATTGCACTCCGATGGACCAGCCCCAGGTGGCGGCCATCTGGCGGACGCGGTCGACGAGCTTCGGCCCTGTCGACGGCTGGTTGTCGACGAACTGGCTGCGATAGCACTCGATTGCCGCCTGCTTGCGCGGCCAGTAATCGCTGATGTCCAGCACGAAGGCCGGGGGCACGATCTGATGGAGATGGAAGCAGTAGTAGTAGAATATCCGCTGGGGATAATGCGGCTCACCCGGCATGTCCGTCTTCGAGAGCTTCGACCAGAATCGGGCGGCCTCGATCAACTGCGTTCCCGCCACGTGGTCGGGGTGGGCGTCGACCCAATACGGCGCGAAGAGCCATCGCGGCCGGAGCTGTCGAAATACGCCCGCCAGCTTCCCTCGCGCGTCGAGCGTCGATTCCAGGCTCCGGTTCGGCAGCCCCAGGTTCTCCCGCCAGTCCAGGGCGAGGATCTCGGTGGCGGCCGCCGTCTCGCTGGCCCGAATCTCGGGCGATCCCAGCGGTGTCGGTTCGCCGTCGGTCAGGTCCAACACGCCGACGGAGAGTCCCTGGTCCTTCAATTTCAGGATCGCACCGCCCATGCCCAGTTCGGCGTCATCCGGATGGGGGGCAACTACTAGAACGTCGAGCATGGTGGTTTTTCTCCGACGGGGCGGTTGGATGCATGCGGAGCAACATACTCCAAAAGCCCGCCGATTGCATCGGCGGGATCTCTCCCCCGAATCCAATTCGGGGGCTTTTCTCGGTCGCGGCCGTGGCCTCGCAGGCATACGAACACCCCTAGACTCCCCGGCTATCCTATTCTTCCGGGAATTCTGGAAAAGTTACTTGTAACGTTGCCAAATTGGTCTGGACTTGGCCTGCTGATTCTGAGACACTCCCGCCGCTTTTCCTAGGACATCTCAAGGCGGATTCCGCCATGCCTCATTGCAACATGATTCACGGTCAACTAGCTCGACTCGGCCGCTTAGGCTGCGCTGTCGTTGCGTTGACGTGTGTTGGGTTTTCCGGCTGTGCGCCGTTTCGTGCGTCGGATCTGGATGTCTCTCACTCCGACGACTTCTTGTCGCCCGCCGGCGAGTTCCGCCAAGGCCGCGATCGTGAGATAACGCTGCATGCGGTGACGAACAAGGGCATGCAAATCGGCCGCAATCTGGGCGCTACCGACTAGCCGCTTGCGAAGATGGTCGTGGCACAGGCGTCTCGCCTGTGGTGGGAGGATGGTTCTGTGGACCGCCTGATGTACAATGCAGGCGAGATGCAACGCAGGCGGGCCGCCTGCACCACGATCATCCGCTTGAGGTCTGTTATGCCTGACGACAATGCACCGCTCTATGACGAAGTATGCCGACACGCCCAACGCACGGCCCTGCTCGGGTCGATCTCGGAACTTCTCGAGTGGGACGAGCGGACCAAGATGCCCCCGGCCAACGCCGAACATCGGGCCGAGCAGATCACGCTGCTGGCGGGCATGATCCACCAGCGGGAGACCGACCCGCGCTACGGTGAGCAACTTGCCGAGCTGGCCCAGGGGCCCTTGGCTGCCGACCCGCAGGCCGACGTGGCGGTGAACGTCCAACACTTGCGGCGGGAGTACGACCGAAAGATCAAGCTGCCCCGGTCGCTGGTCGAAGAACTCGCGCGCACGGCCGTGCTCGGCCAGCAATCTTGGCAACAGGCCCGTCACGACGACGACTTTGCGTCGTTTCGCCCGCTGCTCGAGAAGACCATCGAATTGAAGCGTCAGCAGGCCGAGGCGTTGGGCTACACCGAGTCGCCTTACGACACCCTGCTCGACGAATTCGAGCCGCAGGAGCGTACCGCGACGGTGGCTGGCGTGCTCGCTTCGTTACGCGACCAACTGGTGCCGCTGGTGGGCGAGATCCGCCAGAGTGGCCGTAGCGGCGACGTCTCGATCCTGCAACGCAACTTCCCGGCCGCCGCGCAGGAGGCATTGGCCCGCGAGGCAGCCGCGGCAATCGGATTCGACTTCGATCGCGGCCGACTCGACGTGACGACCCACCCGTTCTGTTGCGGCGTCGGACCCAACGACTGCCGAATCACCACCCGATACGACGAGCGGTTCTTCAACATGGCCTTCTTCGGCGTGCTGCACGAGGCGGGCCATGGAATCTACGACCAGGGCCTCTCGGCCGAGCAGTGGGGGCTGCCGCTGGGCCAGGCCGCGTCGTACGGCGTCCACGAGTCGCAATCGCGGATGTGGGAGAATCAAGTTGCCCGCAGCCGGGCCTTCTGGGAGCACTTCTACGGCCGGGCACAAGAGAAGTTCCCCGCAGCGCTGACTGGCGTATCATTGGACGATTTCTACGCCGCGATCAACGATGTCCGCCCGTCGCTAATCCGCGTGGAGGCCGACGAGGCCACGTACAATTTACACATTCTCATCCGCTTCGAGTTGGAGCAGGCGATGCTCTGCGGGGACCTGACCGTGGCCGATCTGCCCGGGGCGTGGAACGAAAAGTATCGCAACTATCTGGACGTTACGCCGCCGACCGATCGCGAGGGCTGCCTTCAGGACGTCCACTGGAGCAGCGGCGCGATCGGCTATTTCCCGACGTACACGCTGGGTAATCTCTACGCGGCCCAGTTCTTCGCCCGGGCCGACGCCGACCTGGGCGGACTGGACGAACAATTCGCCCGGGGCGAGTTCCAACCGTTGCGGGATTGGCTTCGCGAGAAGATCCACAGGCAAGGCCAGCGGTTCTCGGGCGCCGAACTGGTCCAGCACGTCACCGGCCGCCCGCTCAGCGGCGAACCGTTGATCGAGCACCTGCGGGCGAAGCTAGGCCCGTTGTACGGCATTAGTCATTAGACACGACAATCCGGCACAATCGGAGGATCTCATGATTGCCACGCGAACGCTCGCTGCCGTCTGGATTCTGGCGTTTGCACTAACCACCGCAGCGGCGCAGTCCGAAACGGCCCTTTCCATTGGCGGCAACGGCGGCGTCTATTTTCTCGCCGAGGCGGGGGAGTTGGTCGTTGACCTGCACAAACGCGATCGAAACCGCCGTGCAGCGCAGACGGAACTCCGGGCAATCCTCGTCGGGCCCGACCGGCGGGTCCTCCAGGAGGTAACGATCCCGGACGACGGAAAGCCCCGCGGGAGCGGATTTGGTCCCGTGCAGAAGGTACGCCTGTCGACGAAGGTCCGGCGTAAAGGCGTCTACGCGCTGAACGTCACAACTTCACAGGACCGCTACGGCGAGCAGCTCGTGTGGGGATTCCATACCAACTGCCCGCGCTACCTGATCGAGACCTCTCGCGGACACAAGGACGAGCGACACCAGGAACCGATCGTTCTGGCCGGCTCCGATCGACCGGCCGACGTCTGCTTCCTGCCGCGCGGAGGACCGTTGTCCATGCAGATCGCGAATCTTCCCGGCAGCGTCAAAGAACTAACGGTGTTCGGCGGCGACGGCAAGCTGCTGGCCAAGTTGCCGGTCCTTGTCAGTCCTAGTAACGGTGCCGGCCAGGCGTCGCACACCTTTGCGGCCGACGTTCCCCGCGACGCGATCCCCTGGCGTCTGCACCTGCCCATCGGGCAAGCGACCGTTCACGTCGACGGCGTCACGCGGTGGGACACGGGTGATCTGTATCCCAACCTGTCGCTTTGGACGCCCGAGCCGGCGTCGTACTTCCCCTTTTCGGCGTATCGATGGTTGCTGACGCCTTACAGCAGAAAGGTCTACGGACAGCCCGGCGAGCAAGGCGAGGTAACGTTCACCGTCGAAAACAACTCCGGCGAGGAGAAGACGATCCGGCTGGAATTGGAATTCCCTGGCGATCCGTGGCCGGTCGAGCTGTCTCAGCAGCGGGTCGCACTGGGCTCGAAGGGGAGTCGAGAGGTGACCGTTCGGTACACGGTCGGTGCCCAACGCGTTACGCGGGTCTGTCACCTCCGTGCGACGCCGGCGGAAGATCCCGAGTTCTCGACCTACTGCACCCTTACCGCGGAAGCGGGCGTCGCACCCGCGGCCAAGCCGCTGAGCATGCCGCTGGTGCTCGAGCCCTACCGACACGAGAACGAGCAGTTCGGCTACCTCCCCGACTACCCGGTCGAATCCCAGGTCTATTTCGATCCGGAGAATCGTCCCTTTGTCCGCACGAGCAGCGGCATAGCGACGCATCGTGACGGCCGCTGGGCGGCGATCGACTTTCGCAAGGCCGTCACCCGGCCGGACGGCTCGCCCGACGGCCGATCGTTTGGCGTCAGTTCAACGAAGATCGCGTTTGACCGTCAGGGCGACGTGTACGTACTGGCCAGGTCGGGCCGGCAGGATGCGCTGCTGCACTCGACCGACGGCAGCAGCAAGTTCACCGCCTATCTGATCCCGGGCCGAGAGGATCTGTCTCGTGCCCTGGACATCGAACAGTTCTCCGGGCACAACGTTCCCGACGGCCCGCCGCCGATCGTCCGCTTCACCCGAACTGCGTCCGATCCGCAGCGAATCTGGCGGCGGATTCACGATCTGGAACTGTTGTTGCCCGAGAAGACCGATGCCGGGCTGTCGCTGGGCGAGCCGATCCTGGTCTCCAGGCAGTGCATCGGATTGGCCGCCCATTCGGGCATCCCTTCGAGCGTCGTTTCGCGCGGCGGGAAGGTCCATGTCGCCTGGGCCGAGGCCACCGACCCGGAGGCCGACGTGCCCGGCGTACCCACGTATGTGGCCACCTACGATCGCAAGACGCGTACGCTGGGCAAACCGGCACTGGTGGGCTACGGATTGCCGCCGAACGACATCCACAACTCGCCCAGCATCACCATCGACAGCCAGGGATATCTGCACGTGCTTGTGGGAACGCACGGCCGGCCGTTTCCATACGCCCGATCGCTTAAGCCGAACGACGCCCACACCGGTTGGACCAGGCCGGTGCCGATGGGCGACGGGTTGCGCCAAACCTACATCGGGTTGGTGTGCGACCGCGACGACACGCTCCACGCGGTCTTTCGGTTGTGGCGATCCGCTGTCGAGCCGTTCCCGGCCAGCCACCATGGGACGCTCGCCTACCAGCGGAAGCGGCCCGGCCAACCCTGGGAGGCACCGCGGGTGCTCATCGTGCCGCCTTTCTCCGAGTATAGCGTCTACTACCACCGATTGACGATCGATCGGCGCGGCCGGCTGTTTCTCTCGTACGATTACTGGTCCACCTACTGGTTCTATCGCAACGACCATCGGGGCAGCCGTCGGGCATTGTTGACGTCCCCCGATGGGGGTGAGACATGGAAGTTGGCCGGGAGAGATCTGTTTCCAGATTAACGCCCAAAGACAGTGGCGACGGCGTATATTTCTTGGTAAACTAGAGAAGATACTCTGACCACAAGCCCGGGAGGTAACATGCCCATCCTCTCCAACTGTCCGAAATGCGAGCAGCCGGTGACGGTTCCCGACGGGGTGGACCCGTCGGGCCAGGTTCGCTGTCCGTTGTGCGACGCCGAATACCCGCTGAGCGAGGCGATGGCGTCTGCCCCGCCGGCGCTGATCCCGCTCGATGCGGTGCCGGCCGACACGGAGCCGGCTACCGAAACCGAGCCAACCGATGAAGGCCCTGTATTCGGCGCCTGGGGCCAAACCGATGAGAGCCCCGAGATCGAGATCGGTGCGCAGGCCGACGCCACACCGGCAATCGACACCGGAGCAACGGCAGTCGACTCGGAAGCGTTTGCCGGCTTCTCCGCCGACGAGGAATCGACCGGCGAACCGCAGTCCCTTACCACGTCCATGGCGAAGCGTCGCGAGCGGGGCAAGCAGAAGAGCCTTGCACGGGAAATCCCGAAGATCATCGGTGGCGGCCTCGCCGGGCTGATCATCGGTTACTACATTTTGAACCTCTGGCGCGGCGAAGAGTGGGACTACCTGAAGGTCTACCTTCCCTTTGTCGAGCACACACAGAACAACTGGCCGATGGGCGGCAGCGAGGAAGATCCAGCCGGCGACGACGCCAAGAAACAGTCGCCGCAAGAGAAGCCCGGGGAACAGAAACCGAAGCCCGCCCCGCAGTCGCCTGTTGACCCTGCGGACGAACTGGGTGATCCCTCGGAGTTGGACGACCCCATGGGCTCGGACTTGGACGACCCGATGGGCTCGGACTTGGACGACCCGATCGGTTCACTCCCGCCGGTGGACTCCTCGCTAGTCCCCGAGCCGGATATCAGCTTCGAGCCGGACGTAGCGCCGAAAATCAACGTCGGGCCCAACGACCCGCCGTCGTTCACCTCCGACGAGTTGGGCGAGGCCTTGAAGGCGGCCGACGACGCAATCAACGGCCCGGGCACCGGGGGCGAGATGACCGACGAGGCCTATGGGCATTTCTGTCGCCTGGCCCATCGCATTACGTTTGCCGCTGCTGGACCGCAGCTTGGCGACCGCGAGATGGCCGTCCGCGGCCTGCTCGAAGACCTGGCCAAGAGGCCCGGGCAACTCGACCGCATCGGCAGCCTTGCCGCGGCGCTCTGGGACGCCGAGGAACCGGCCGAAGGCGGTGTCCTCTTGGCCGGAACCGTCCAGAAAGTGGGTGAGAAGGACGGGCTGCGCGCCATCGTCGTGAAACTGCCTCAGCCGTACGACAAGTCCCTGCTGCTGTTGAAAGACAAGTCGCTGTTCATCGAAGAGAAGGACAAAGTTCTCGCGATCGGCAGCATTGTCGAGGACCCCAAGGAGAACGTCGCCGGCTACGCGGGCTCGCAGAAACGGGTGGTCTGGGCCGGTATGGCAGTGGTATTGCCGCCCGAATAGGCGTTTAGCAGGCATGGTCAAAATGGGGCAACCATTCCTCGATCACATGGGCCGCTTGCGGCTTTGCTTTGTCTCGCGAAAAACTGCTAAGCCGCAAGCGGCCGATAATCGCCATGCCCGATCTGCTTCTACTTTGCGAATATCCCACGCTCAACGGGGGCGAGCGGTCGATGCTCTCGACGCTGGCGGCGCTTGCCGCGGCCCGGTTCAAGCCGGCGGTGATTGGTCCGGTCGAGGGGCCGCTGGCGGATGAACTACGCCGCCGCGAGATCGAGATTGTGCCGTTTTCTATAGGCGACGCGGCCGGCCGGCGCCGCTCCCAAGCGACGTTGCGCGAAGAACTGGCCGAACTGCTGCGACGCCGACGTCCCGATCTGCTGCACGCCAACAGCCTCTCCATGGGCCGGCTCGCGGGGCCCGTTGCTGCCGACTTGGGCTTGCCGAGCATCGCTCACCTGCGCGACATCGTCCGGCTCAGTTCGCAGGCCATGGCCGATCTGAATTGCCACACGCGGCTGCTGGCCGTTTCCCGGGCAACGCGAGAGTTTCACGTTGGCCGGGGGCTCGCGGGCGAGAAGACGCACGTGCTGCACAACGGCGTCGATATTGAGCAGTTCCGCCCGCGATCGAAAACGGGCTACTTGCACCGCCAACTCGGCATCCCGGCCGAGGCTCGATTGGTCGGCACGATCGGCCAGATTTGCTTGCGCAAGGGGCAGGACGTGTTGGTTTCGGCGGCGGTGAGCCTGGCGGCGCAGTTGCCCGACGTGCATTATCTGATCGTCGGGCGGCGGTTCTCCGAGAAGGAGGAATCACGGCAGTTCGAGGATGATCTGAAGACCGCGGCTGGGGACTCCTTGGCCGGCCGGCTGCACTTGCTCGGCGTGCGCGACGACGTGCCGACGCTCCTGAGTGAATTGACGATGCTGGTTCATCCGGCCCGTCAGGAACCGCTGGGTCGCGTATTGCTGGAGGCCGCCGCCGCGGGCGTGCCCGTGATTGCCACCGACGTGGGCGGCACCCGGGAGATCTTTCCGCCGCAGTCTCGCACCGCCCGATTGATCCGGCCCGACAACGCCGAAGAACTGGCCGAGGCGATCGGCGAACTGGCGTCCGACGCGTCGCTGGGGCAACAGTTGGCATCGTCGGCCCGCCGCCGCGTGGAGGAAGCGTTCGACGTCCGGCAAGCGGCCGCGGGATTGGTCGAGCATTATCGCGAAGTGCGTTCTTGACAACCGTACGGCTGGCGGCTAGCATTCGGGACGATGAGAGTACGAACAATCATTCCGCTGCCAAGCAAGTAGCAGCAATCCACTAAAGGAGCCGGAAGTCTCATGATCCAGAAAACTCGCTGCTTCTGTTCTTTCCTGTTGGTTTCTTCGGCAATCGTATTGGGATTGCCTGCGGATGACGCCGGCGGCGCCGAAAAGAGCCCGGCCACCGATCCCGCGGTCCTCATGGAGTCGTGGGAACATCATCTGAAGATGAAAGACGAGTCGATATTCAAAGATATCAAATGGACGCCCGTCGGCCCGAGGTTCCAGGGAGGGAAAATCGAGAGCATCTGGTCCCCCAAGAAGCATAAATCCACCATCTACGCCGGAGTGGGATCGGGCAACCTCTGGAAGACCGTGAACAACGGCACGACCTGGAAACCCGTTTTCGAGAACGAGTCCACATTCTCCGTGGCGGTCGTGACCGTTTGCGACAAGGACCCGAATCTGGTCTGGGTTGGCACGGGAGAACCCCACATGGCGCGCAGCTCCTTTGCCGGAACGGGCGTCTTCAAGTCCACCGACGGGGCCGAGACGTGGCAGCATAAGGGGCTTAACGACACGCACCATATCGGCCGCGTGCTGATCGACCCGAAGGATTCAAACGTGGTGTACGTTGCGGCGTTGGGGCACCAGTATACCTACAACGAGCAGCGCGGCGTGTTCAAGACCACCGACGCTGGAAAGACATGGGAGAAGGTCCTCTACATCTCCGAGAAAATCGGCGTGGTGGAAGTGGCGATGGACCCGTCCGACAACAAGACGCTCTACGCCATTGCCTGGGAGCGCGACCGCAAGGCCTGGCACAATCACGACGCCGGTCCCGGCAGCGGGCTCTACAAAACAACCGATGCGGGCAAGACCTGGAGGCGGATCACCCAAGGGCTTCCCAGTGGAGAGCACGCCGGCAGAATGGGCATCGCCGTCGCGCCGTCCAATCCGAACGTTCTCTATATCATTGCCGCCTACCAGGGCGGAAAAGTCTACCGCAGCGACGACAAGGGCGAAAGCTGGCGCAGGACCCACGAGGGCAACGTC
>JABMRB010000054.1 GCA_013202865.1 Candidatus Nealsoniibacteriota bacterium
GTCATTGCTATGGCGTGACTTGCTGCTTCGGGCTGGAAGTGTCTAATTGGAAGAGTTGACCCCGAAATGTTGCGAAATGTTGGACCCCGAAATGTTGACCCCGAAATCCCGAAATCCGAAATCTGCTTTGCCCGCGGGTGATGCAGCGAGCGGCGGCGGCGATAGCATGAAAACGTAACGAATTGGGCATGTAGCTCGTCGTCGTAGATTCGTCGCTTGGCCATGGGACCATTATGCCATCGGGCCATCGGCGACACAATCATCCAGTTGCTGCGCAACACCGGCCATTTTCCGACTGAGTCTCCTCAAATTGCAGAGCTTACTGCGGAAAATGATCGGTGGTACCCGGCGGAATCCCGACGATGAGGCCGGCTAAGCCGCAAGCGGCCCCTAACCCAACTCCCCCCAAACCGGCCCCAACGCTGCGAGAACGTTGTGATAACGTTCGTACTTCTTCGCGTAGACGTCTTTGTTGTCCGGGTTGGGTTGCTGTGTCCGCGCGTTCTTGACCATCGCTGCGACGGCCGCCTCGTAATCGGGGAAACAACCGGCCGCTACGCCCGCGCAGATCGCGGCCCCCAAGGCACCCAGTTCCGTGCCCGAGGGGATCGCCACGGGGGTTTGGAATACGTCGGCGAACATCTGCACCCAGACCTCGCTGCGGGCGGCGCCGCCGGTTAGGCAGATCGAGCCGGAAATATCGCCGCCGCGCAATAGCCGCTCGACGTGTGCCTTGTGGCCGAACACCACGCCCTCGTAGATCGCCCGCAATACGTGTGCCCGCGTGTGCCAGCCGGCCAGGCCGATCAGCGTGGCCTTGGCGTCCGGATCGGCGTTGGAGCCGAACAGAAACGGCAGGAAGACGACGGCGGACTCCTCCGGCTTCGTCCCGGCGACCAGGCCGTTGACCAGATCGTAGACCGAGCCGCCTTGTTGCTCGGCCGCCTCGCGCTCGGCCTCGAAGAACTGCGTGAGGAACCATTCCAAGTTGCTCGCCGACGTGGGGCTGGCCTCCAGCATCAGGAAGTGCCCGGGCAGGCAATATCGCGACGTCATGAAAATCTCTTCGCTGACGACCGGCGTGCGCGAGATGTACTGGTTGCAACTCCATGTGCCGGCCACCATGCACATCTGCGTCTCGTCGATCAACCCGGAGGCCAGGCCGCAGGCGTCGATGTCGAACAGTCCACCGGCCACGGGTGTGCCTTCGGCGAGCCCGGTCGCGGCGGCGGCCTCGGATGTAACGTGTCCGCAGATGTCTTCGGAGCGCCGAATCGGCGGCAGCAGGTGCTGCATCTCGGCGATGCCGAATGCCTCGAGCACCTCGGCGTCGTACTCGCCCGTGCCGACGTTCATCAGGCTGGTGCCCGAGTAGTCGGTCAACTCGGCGTAGATCTCACCGGTCAGCCGAAAGCGGATGTAATCTTTGCACATCAGGGCCCAGCCGGCGCGGTCGAGTACGTCCGGTTCGTTGTCTCGAATCCAAGCCAACAGGGCGTTCGGCTGGGCCGGCCAGAGCGACTGCATTGTCTTAGGCAACACCCGTTTGTCGATCCCCTGCTCGGTCCATCGGGCGATGTAGTCCTTGGCCCGGCTGTCGGTCGAGTAGATCGCCGGTCGCACGGGCGTTCCCTGCTTGTCGACCAGGTAGAGCCCGTTGCCATGCCCTGCACAGGCGACCGCGGCGATCTGTTTCGGATCGACGGCGGCCTGCTCGATCACAGCGCGGATCGAGGCGGCCGTGGCCTGCCACAGTTTCTCGGAATCGAATTCGCTGTGGCCCGGCTCAGGCGCGAGCATCTCGGTCTTTCGCCCGGCCACGGCGATCTCTTCACCGTCGGTAGTAAACAGCCCCGCCTTAGCGACGGTACCGCCGTTGTCGATTCCCAGCAGATATTTTGGCATGATAGGTTCCTTTTCAACTTTTCCAGATGGCCCTATTTACCATACACACCGCCGGCGAGCAAGTAGCGAGCCGCGGGGCTTGCCCCCGCGCCGGGCCCTTGGCAACGCTGCACCAACAGTGCGCGGGGGTAAACCCCGCGGCTCGCTGACATTGCGCCAACACGGCGCTGACGTGGTTGACTGCCGACGGGGTTGGTGGTAGGCTGGGCAACTTATTGATGTGAGTCTCCTTTTCCTGGGAGTTTTACGGTGAAACGTCTCATTGCACTACTGTCGACCGTGTTTGTCGTAGCGTCACTGTTTGTCGTAGCGTTGCTGTCTGGCTGCGGGTCGGACTCGCAAACGGCCGAGAACTCGCAAGTGGATAAGCCCCCGAAACCGGCTGAAGCTCCGAATGACCCGTCCGACGCGACCGAAACTTCTCAGGAGCCGCCCAAGGCGCCACCACCGTCGACGATCACCACCGAGGAACAACTCAAAGCGGCCTTGAAGGAGAAGAACGTCAACTTCTCCGGGCAGCTCGAGACCGGGATTGACGGCGGCCAGATCCTTGCCGTGCGGATCAACGATCCGGCAGTCGAAGACATCAGTCCCCTGGCCGGGCTGCCGTTGACCGTTCTCGATCTGGCCGGTTGCCACATCACCAACATCGACGCCCTGAAGGGCATGCCGCTGGCGGTCCTTTACCTGGCCGAGACGGGCGTCAGCGACCTTAGTCCGTTGAAGGGCATGCCGCTGCGCCAGTTCCATGCCGACCACACGCCGGTCGCGGACCTCTCGCCGCTAAAAGGTGCCCCGATGCTCGAGGAACTGAACCTCATCTCCAGCCGCGTGAAAGACCTCAAGCCGCTGGAAGGGATGCCGCAACTGAAGATGCTCTGGATCACCGGCTGCCCGGTCAGCGATGTGAGCCCGCTGGCAAACGTTCGGTCGCTGGTAAGCCTGACGGCCGCGAAGACGAAAATCGCCGATCTCGGTCCGTTGAAGGGACATCCGCTCGAGCGACTGCACATTGCCGAAAGTGCGGTGACCGATCTGACGCCCGTGCAATGGATGCGGTTGACGCGGCTGATCTTCACCCCCAAGCGAATCGAGAAAGGGATCGAGTTCGCCCGCGAGTCGAAAACGATCCGAGAGATCGACGTCGAGTTCCCCGCCCCGCGAGGCGGCCAACCGATGGGCCCCGCCGCGTTCTGGTCGCGATACGACGCCGGTGCATTCAAGTAGAACAACGCAGTTACGGAGTATACGATGGCCCAGATGACGTCCGCCGAGCGGGTAATGTGTGTATTGCGGAACGAGGAGCCGGACCGGATCCCGCACTTCGAGTGGATCCTCGATCACAACGTCCGTGAGGCGATCCTGCCCGGCTGCACGATGGAGGAGTTCACGCTGCGGATGGGGCTCGACGCGATCCTCACGGGCCCGGACATCAAGCGGGAGCAGATCTCCGAGAAACGCTTCCGCACCGAGTACGGCACGATCGTCGAGAAGACCGAAGAGGAATACGCGATCCCCGTCGGAGGCCCCATCGAAACGATCGAGGACCTGCGCAACTACGAGCCGCCCGACCCGCACGCCCCCGGCCGGTTCGACAGCCTCAAGCGACTGGTCAACCTCTACAAGGGTAAGCTGGCCGTGGGCGTCCACCTCAACGACGTCTTCTCCCTGCCGCGTGGCCTGATGGGGTTCGAGAACCTGCTGATGGCGATCGCCGTCGACCCGGAACTGGTCCAAGGGCTGGTCGATATGTCGGTCGAGATCAACATCGAGTTTGCCAAGGAGTGTGCCCGGCACGGCGCCGATTTCGTAATGACCGGCGACGACTATTCGTCGGCCAAGGCGCCGCTGATGTCGCCCAAGGCGTTTCGCGAACTGTTCTACCCGGGCTTGAAACGAGTCTACACGGGCTTCAAAGAGCAAGGGCTGATGACGATCAAACACAGCGACGGCGACCTCAAGCCGCTGCTGGAGATGGTGCTCGACGCACCGCTGGACTGCCTCGATCCGATCGACCCGGGCGGCGGGATGGATATCGGCGAAATGAAACAGAAATACGGCCACCGGTGCGCGATGAAGGGTAACGTCGATTGTGCCCATACGCTGACGTTCGGCTCGGTCGCCGATACGGTGGCTGAAACGAAGGAAGTAATCCGCAAGGCCGCGGCCGGTGGCGGGCTGATCCTCTCGTCGAGCAACAGCATCCATTCGAAGGTCAAGCCGGGGAACTACCTGGCCATGTGGAACACGGTGCGGACCTACGGCACCTATCCGATCCGGCTCGATCCGATGGATGCCAGCGGCGCCGGTGCAGCGTTTGGGTAGTAGGTTTAGCGGCCGGGCTTGCCCGGCGCGTAGTGTCGAAAACGTAGTGCCACGGCGCGCCGGGGAAGCCCGGCCGCTAAA
>JABMRB010000427.1 GCA_013202865.1 Candidatus Nealsoniibacteriota bacterium
ACATTCCTTGTTCGACATTCGATATTCCTTTCACTCCTTTCCAAACTGTTCTTGCAAGCTGCCGATCTTGCCTTCTTGCAGGATCGGCAGGTATCGGTTGGGCATTGCGAGGATGAAACAGGCGACGGACGTCATGTACAAATCGCCCGGTTTGCCGCCTACCTTGCCCTTGGCCACCCACTTGCCGTGGTGCGACGGATCGTCCGGGGCCTTCACCTGGCAGGCCACCAGGGCGTCGCGGAGCTTCGGGTAACACCGCTGCCAGTCCTTGCCGCCGACCTGATACAAGGCCTGGCCGACGTAATACAGCGCGTAGGCATCGAACGGAGCCGCGTTCGATTTGCTCTTCGTGTTGTCGTCGATCGCCTTGCAGACGACCTTCATGCTCTTCTCGATCCGCCAGTCGTCGTATTGGGCAAACTCTTGCAGGCAGACCACGCCGGCGGCCGCCATCGCCACGCTGTCCGCGCCGCCGCCCTTGGTATACGTGAACTGGCCCTCGTGTTTCTTCTGCTCTTCCTCCGACGCATCGCGGCTGCAACCTTGGGGAGTGTAGTGCTGGCGGACGCTACGGATCGCCATCTCGATCACCTCGGGGGGGACCTCCAGACCGCTGTCGACCGCGCTGCGCAACGCCTTCGCCTGCATCACGGCCAGACTCAGATCGTGGCCCCGTTCTTGCGACCGGGCAATGTAGTCCCAACCGCCGTCCGTGCATTGCGTCTGCGCGATCAGCCTCAGCGAGCGGTCCAGCACGGGCCCGATCCGCTGATCGCCGCCCGGGCTCCCGGCAGGGAAAGACCCTGTCCCATAGGCCTGTCCCAACACAAACGCCGACAGGCCGTGGTTGTACATCCCGCGACGCTCCTGAGCGATGTTCAGCAGGCCCGAGGGCTTGGCGTTGTCGACGACGTAGTCCAGCGCCTGCTGCGCTGCGTTGCCGTGGACGCCACGGCCGGGTAAGTGGCCAGCCGACAAGTAGGCCAGCGCCCCCATGCTTACCAGGCCCAGATCGTTGGAACCCCAGTTCCCGTTTTCCTGGTTCTTCGTCAGCCACTCAATGCCGCGTTGCAACGCCTGCTCGCTCTCGGGGGTGATCTCTCGCGGGGCTGCCGCGCGGGTGGTACTCGAAGCAGAGAGTCCAGGAAGAAGCAGAGCCGCAACAAGCGTCAAGCAGGCGATGGTGGTGCGGCTCATGGTGTCCTAATCTCCAAAGTGGAAGCGGCCGGTCGACCGATCGACTCTCGCAAGCCAATCGTGCTATTGTGTCCTGCCGGTGGTGTGCGTGTCAAGTTGCTGCGGCGGGACGAACCGCCCCCCAACGGCGCTCGCCGCGGTAGAAATCATGGCGATACTGCCATGCGAAGAGACCGTTTTCCCCTGTGGAATGCAACCTTGGCGGATTGTCCTCTTCACCGGTGATGATTGCTTGGGGTGTGGCGGAGCGTGGCGACGCCCCCGCGGGACGTTGTCCCCCGGCTACTTGTTCTTCTCGGTAATGGGCTCGGCGTCCGTAGCGAACAACTCGAAGATCTCTTGCGTGGAGGGTTTTGCAGCCGTGCCCAACAGACCCCATATTCGGCCGTGCCCAACGACCAACGGGCCGAACGTCGAGGCGTTGCGGCGGGGGACGTTCTGTATCGGCGTCTCGCGACTCGCTCCGCTTTGCGGGTCAAGCTGCACCAGCGATAGGTGCGGTTTGGCCGCGCTGACGTAGAGCACTCCCGCACGGTCTAGTGAGTGGGGAGTGGGGAGTGGGCAGTGGGGAGACTCGACGCCAGCGGAGTTGCCTGCTGCCCACTCTCCACTGCCCAAGTGCGTCCAGAGCAACTCTCCCAGTCGGGCATCCAAGCCAAGGAACCCGTCGGCGGTCTCCACGACCAGCACGCCTTTGACGTGCCCGATCACGGCGATCATTTCCGGAACCGCCTTGCGCCAGACGAGCGAGCCGGTTTGCAAGTCGAGGCATTCGATGCTCCAAACGCCCGGCTGCGTGGCATAGACCAGACCGGCGGCGACCGGCGGTGGTTCGTGCCGCGGTGCCGCCGGCAGCAAGGGACGCTGCACTGGCGAGCCGGTCGATAGTGGAATCCTAAGCTGCCGACGAATCCACTGCACGCGGCCCGTCAGATCGCAGCAGATCACACACCCGGCGGCCGTGACCACGATCCGCCCGTCGGCCGCGGTCGCTTGCGCCAGTAGCAAGGCGTCGCCGTCGCCACCGCGGCGGAATTCTGCCAGCGGCGCGTTGCGGCGGACTCGGCCGGACCGCAAGTCCAACGCGACCAGCGCAAGGGCCAGCGTGCCTTCTTCGGGCCGGCGCCGGGCGGTTACGGCCAGCAGGTCCTGGCCGACCAGTAGCGGGTCGCTGGCCGCGTAGTCGTCCGGGCAACTGCTCCAGATGGGCGCGCCGTTGGCGGCAACGAAGGATGCCATCACGGGTCCCGAATCGGTCAACCGCCGGGCGAAGACCTGTCCACCGGCCACGATCGGCCGCATCGGCACGGCCGGCCACCGCGCGGTGGACTCCCTGAGCTTGCGGCTGAGCGACCAGGTCTGCTCGCCCGTTTGCAGATCGAAAGCGGTCAGCGCGACCGGGTCGCCGACGATCATCTGCCTTGAGGTTACCACCGCAGCGATGCGACGGGCGGCCCAATCGGTCGCGTCATCGGCGGCCGGCCCCTTGAGTTGGCTGCCGTAAAAGCGAGCCCAGCGGGCGGCCTGATACGTGGTGGGCTGATGTGCGTCGTCGGGGCCGTCGCCGGTCCTGGCTGCCGTCGAAGACGGCTGCCGGCGCGACCGAAGGAGTTGCCGCACCATCGACTCGAACTGCTCGACGGTCAATCGCACGGCGCCGAATTCGACCGGCGCGTCGACCGGCCGGCCCACGTCTTGCCCCAGCATGGCACCGGCCAATCGGAGTCGGGCATGCACAGCGTCCCTCGCTGCCGGCGCGGCTGCCAGATGCTCGTCGGCCGGCACATCTTGCAGCGCCAGCCTGTAGTGGCCGATCGCCAAGGCCGGACGACCGCCGGATAGTTGGTGATCGCCGAGCCAGCGATGGGCCTGCGCGGCGGCTTCGGTTCCACAAAACTGCAACGCGACGGCCTCGACCGCGGCCGCGTCGGCGGCAGCCACGGCCTTACTGAGCCGCAGTCGCCCCAGCGAGCCGAAGTGCTCCCGCATCGCCTGGCGCAGTGCCGGTTCGCGTTGCATGGCCCGGCTGATGATCACCGACAGCGACCCAAGCAATCGCGGATCCTCGGCGTCGGGCAACAGGCCCTCGACGGCAGCGTTGCCCGAGTTGGCAACGATTTGGCAGGCGGCCCGATACGCCTTGGACTCGACCGCCGCCTGGAACTCGGCCGCCACGTTGTAGCCTTCCTTGCTCAACCGCTCGATCAGCGTTTCGCGCCACGACAACGGTATGGCCCCGGGGGCCGGCCCATGCGAGTGTTTACCGTGCCGGGCGAGTTGAAACCGACTCCATTCGAGCAATTCGGCGAAATGCCGGTCCAGCGGCGGTTGCCGTTCGGTGAGCCGATCCGGCCCCTGCCAGAATTGCAGCGAGCCGAGCAGCCGGTCCACCTCGGGCCATCGCTCTTCGGCGACGCGGCTCAACAGCTCGTATCGCAGTAGCCGGTCGGGCCAGGCGCTGGGCCGGTCGTAGTTCCAGATGGGCGTCCGGATTACCGCACGGCGGACCACGTCCAGCGGATTGCTATGCCCGGCTTGGATCAGCCGCAGGCCCAGTCGCTCGTAGTGTTGCTGCATCGGGCGACAGCTCCGGTCGTCGAGGCTGTGGATCAACAGGGCCGCCTCGTCGAGCAGCCGAAGCTTCGCGTCGAGCACGGCCGGATCGGCGAGGTCTCCGCGGGCGAGCTCGGCACGGACCAGTCGATGGATCAACTCGCCGCCCAAGGAGAAGTAGGGGTTCTCCGCCAAGGTCCACAGCGCGCAGGCCCGTCGCCAATCTTCTACCGTCACCTCGGCCGGCCGCGCGCGGGCCATCAGGCGATCCCACTCTTCGATCGTCTCCGCCTCGGCCAGCGCACCGGGAAGCAAATCGGCCGGGCGCGGAACCGATTGCGGGGCCAGCGACGAGAGCGCGTCGAGCCGGCGGACTGCCAGCGACCGTAGCCGGATCGAGCGTTGCCGCGAAGACGCAATGCAATACAGCCCGGCTTGGGCAACGCGGCCCCGCACGGGTACGGGCGACCAGATCATCTGGCTGAAGCGGACACCGTCGCCGGAGGTCCATGCCTTGAGCACGCCGGCACCGACGGTGAGCTTCACCCACTGGTGCCGCCCGGCAAAGGGGACGATCGCCCGGGCGAAGTTGAAGGACCGTCCGGTGGCATGAAGTTCGTGGTTCTCAAAGGCGAGCGTGGTCGCACCGGTCGCGGTATCGCGGAAGAAGCCGAGCCGCGCTAACGGCGAGCCAGCCTCACCGGCGAGATAGATGCCCGTGCCGACGTCGGGCTCTTCCAGCTCGAAGATGACCTCGAACAGCGCTGGCCCAGGCACTTTGAGGGCGGCCTGCGCGGCGATCTCGCCCGGCTTGGCGTGAAGTTCCACCGCACCGTCGGGCCGTTTCTGAAGCGTGGCGCCTTGCGGCAGATCGGTCGTCCATTGTTGCTGGGCCGGCTTGGGCACATTAAGCACGAGCGGACGTGTCTCAGGGACGTTGTTACTGGGAGTGACGCTGAGCCGACCACCGGATGCGTAGATGGAGATACCGCGGACCAGTGTGCTGCCCTCCAGATAGACCTCCTGCGGCAGGCCTTCCAGCGGCGCACTGAGCAACTGGACGTCGCCGCGGGTCAGCACGATGTTGCCCTGATGGTGCCGCACTTCGACGGTCCCCCGCCCGGCGCGGCAATAGCGTCCGCCGTCGAGCGCCCAGCCGGCGAGCGTTTTGGGCCGGTGCCCGGTGCCGTCGCGAGTCGTGCCATAAGCCCCCCACGAATGCTGGGCCGGCGGACAATACTTCAGCAGCACGCCCCGTTGGGCGTTCCAAAAATACAGTTGGAGCGACTGGCAATCCAACAGCGACAGCCGCAGCGTGGTATGGGGCTTCCAATCCACGTTCAGCCGGAACACGCCCGAGATGTGGCTGATTTGCCTTTCGACCCGCTCGAGCCGTTTCGTCGTTTCCAAGATCTCAAACGGCTCGTTCGCCACGCGCCCCAGCAGCCCCTTCAGTTCGGCCGGTGTGGGGTACGGCTTCGCGTCGTCGAAATCGCCGAAACAAACGTCCGCGAACGGCGGCGGTTGTACTTCCACGGCGCTCGCGGCCAACACGATCGACAACATCCAGAGCGTCATCGGTTTCTCCTGGCGCTGCAAATACGAAACCTGTCAAATCGAACCACGGATTACACAGATCACACGGATGAGAAGCAGCGAAATACGATGCTCTGCCCATTCAATCCGTGACATCCGTGTAATCCGTGGTGTCATCCTTCTTCTTTCCTTCTTTCCTTCCTCTTCTCCGTGCCTCCGTGGTGAGTTTCTTGGTGAGAACTTGGGGCTAGCCGCGATTCTGCGCGGGGGTGAACCCCGCGGCTCGCTATGGTTTGGGGACCAGTTCTCGGATCTCGCGGTTGGACGGTTGCTCGTCGGAGGCGAAGAAGATCCATTGGCGGTTGCCGTGGTTACTGGGAATGACACTGACCACCAACGGACCCAGCAGCAGGTTCTTCTGTACGGTGATCTCGAGCGTCGACTGCTCGATGGTCTTCCCGGTCGCCGGATCGACCCACACAAGCACGGGTCGGCGGGGTTTCTGATCGGTCGGCTCCTCCAGGCGGGCGTAGCAGATCGAGTCCTCTCGACCGCAGGGACGCATGTCGAGCCGGTTCACGTTACCGGGAGTGACACGGTTACCGGGAGTGACACTGGCGTCGTGCCGCCAGAGGATACGGCCGGAATCGGCGTCTAGCGCCGCGATGCCGTCGGTTGTTTCGACAATCAACCGTTGCTGGATACGGCCGACCGGTGCGATCAACTCGGGCAGCGGCGTCCGCCATCGCAGCCGCCCCGTCTGAAGTTCGATGCACTCGACGGCCCAAACGCCCGGCTGGGTCGCGTAGATCTGCCCGTCCACGACCAACGGCCGGCGGTGTACCTGCCGGAGCCAATGCAGGGCGTGACTGTAATTCTCTGCCGGCGGGGTCCATATCTGTCGCCGGATCCACTGCACCTGCCCGGTCGCCTCGCAGCAGAGCACGCACCCGCCGACGGTGGCCACGATCCGATCCTCTGCCAGCACGGCCCGGCAGCCGATCGCCCCTTTCCAGTGATCGTGGAACCGCGCCAGTGGCACACGGCTGCGAACCTGCCCGGTTTGGCAGTCGAACGTCACCAACTCCAGCGAAGCTGCCTTGCTAAAATCCTCGACGGCCAGCATGGCAAACAGGTCCTGCCCGGCCACCAACGGATCGGACACCACCGGCGCGTCGGGATAGACGCTCCAGAGCGGCGTGCCGTTGTCGAGCCGGAAACAGGCCGCCTCGGGGCCCTTTTCGCCAAGCCATCGGGCATAGATTTGTCCACGGTCGATCGCCGGCCGCATCGACGCCAGCGACCATTGCGGCTGGCGTTGCTTCAGGTCGCGGCGTTGGACCCACCGTTGTTGCCCGTTGCCCGGGTCGAGGCCGACGTGCCGCACCTGATTGTTGACGAGCATCCGGTTACCGACGACGGTCACGTCGATTACCCGGGCGCCCCAATCGCTACCCTGCCGGGGCAATCCGCCCGGCTGCTTGTCCTGCGAGCCGTCCAATCGCGACCAGTTCCGCACGTCGTACTGTCCCGGCGCCGGACCGGGTGGCACTGCGAACACGCTTTTGCCGCCGGTCTCCGCGGCGTCCGATTGGGGATCGCGGCGTGCCTCGCGGCTTTGGCGAACGAGGTTCTCGAACTGCCCGGCGGAGAACTGCGATGAGCCAAGTTGCACGCTGCCAGTGACCGGCCGGCCCGCATCGCGGCCCATCATGGCGGCGGCCAACCGCAGCCGGGCCTCGACCCCTTCGCGCTGTTCTGCCGCAATGCTCCGCAGCGAATCACGATACGCACCGGACGCCGCGGCAAACCGGCCTTGCGACAGCCGCCGATCACCCAACCAGCGGTGGGCCTCGCCGGCGGCCTCGGTGCCGGCAAACCGTATCGCGACGGCCTCGACCGCCGCCGCGTCGCCGTCGCCGATGGCTCGTTTCACGCGGAGCCGGCCGATCGGGCCGAAGTGCTCCCGCATCGCACGGACCAGTGCCGGATTCGCCCGCAACGCCGACTCGACCGCCATCGGAAGCGAGACCAGCAACCGCGAATCCCGCCCGTCGGGCAGCAGGCCCTGGCTCTGCAACTCGGCCGAGGCGACGATCACCTGGCAGGCCGCCCGATACGCCCGCCCCTGAAGTGCGGCGTTGAACTCGGCCAGCACGTTGTAGCTTTCCTTGCTGAGTTGTTCCAGCAACGGATGGCGAAACCGAACGGTTATGGCCGGCGGGGCCGACTGGGGGCGTCGCGGCGTATGGAGCCTCGCCTGCGCGGTCGCCCAGCGGATCAGGTCGATCGTTTCTTCCTTGCCCGTCGGCCAGGGCGTTTCCCAGTAGTTCGGTTCCGAGAAACGGGTCCAATACGACAACCGCCGGCAGAGCCCGTCGAGTTGCTGCCAGTGGCCCCGCTGTGCCAGAGTGAGCAACTCCCAGCGAAGCAGGTCCGGGTCGAACGGATTGGCCTGCGTGTGCCAGCCGGGCATCCGCATCAGGGCCCGGCAGACCGTCGTGAAGGGTTCCGGGTGCCCCGCCCGCGCGAGCTGTCGGCCGAGCCGCCAGTAATACGCCCCATACTTCGGCGACGTGTTGTAATCGCCGTAGTTGGTGAAGAAGGTCAGCAGGGCCGCTTCGTCGAGCAGGCGGCGTTTGAAGTCCCAATCACCCGGTCCCGACAGGACGTCCTCCAGGAGCAGGTGCAGCACGGGCTGGCTGACCTGCGCGTTGACGTTCTCGATCAGCGTCCGCAGCATGCAAGCCCGTCGCCAGAGTGCGGGCGGCACGTCGCCCGGCTGCGACTCGGCCACCCGCTGGTGCCAATCGTCAACGTTGGCTGCCGCGGCCAGCGAACCGACGCGGCGCAACACCTCGTCGGGCACCAGCGACGAGAGCCGGTCGAGCCGCCGCAGTTCGATCGAGCGAAGCGTGATCTTCCGCTCTTGGCGGTCCTGGCAGCAGATCAACTGCACGGTGGTACCCGCTCCAAGGTTATCGACCGCGTCGCTGCGGAACTCGCTCCAGTAGACGCCGTCGCCGCTGATCGAACACCGCAGAATACCCGCGCCGGCGATCATTCGCACCCACTGACGGGGCCCGGCAAACGGAACTTGCACGTTGCGCGGATCGAACGACCGCTGGACGTTACTGTCGTTGACGCTCGTCACGTCGATGACGGTCTTGCCGGTCTGCTGGTGGCGGAAGAACCCGAGCCGATGCGACTGGTTCCCCTGCGCGTTGCTGAGGTAGATTCCGGTGCCCGGCTGGGCGTCGTCGATCTGGAAGATGTATTCGTAGAGCCCCGGGCGGCAAACGGTCGCTGTTGCATGGACTTTCTTGCTGTTGGCTGCGGCCACCAGTTCCACGCGGCCGTCGGGCAACCGGTTGAGCTTCGCGCCGTCTTGGCCGGCCTCCTGAACGAGTTGCCATGCCAGATCGGCCGGACGATCGACGCGGACGGCCACCGGTCGTGCTATGGTCTCCAACGGCACAGCGTCCCTCGCTGCCGACGACACTGGTCCGGAGCGAAGCATCGCCAGATCGGCGATCCTGGCACTGCCCTCGAAGTAGACCTCGCGAACGTTGCCCGGCAACGCCGCGCTGAGTAACACCAGATCGCCACGGGTCATCACCAGCCAGCCGGCTTGATGACGGATCTCGAACGAGCCGGACCGGGTTCGGAAGTATCGCCCGTTGTCCAGAGCGCAAAGGGCCCGGGTCTCGGGTTGCGGCCGGTTGCCGGTGCGTGTGGTTGCGTAGGCCGCCCAGGCCCGTTGGCGCTGCGGATAGTAGGCCAGTGTGACACCGTTGCGACCGTTCCAGAAGTGCAACTGAAGCTCTTTCGGATCGTTCGGCGCGAACCGCAACACGGAATCCGCCTGCCATGGCATGTTCAGCTTGACCACGCCCGAGAAGGTCTGGATCGGGTGGTTGCCGTGTTTCGTCTCGCCGAGATTCGACGACTGCCCGGGCACCTTCGCCAGCAGCCGCGCGACGTAGTCTTTGCCGGGATAGCCCCGGTTGAGGTCAAGTTCGTCGAAGCAGACGGCCTCGAACGGCGGCGGTGGATCGGGCTGGGCGGCGGTCGCCGGTACGACCGAGAGCAGGAGGACGGCGAGGAGGAACCGGTGTTTCATCGTGGGATGTTTGCGGGGGTGGTGGGCGACCGGGTAGTGGCACTGTGATTCAGTCAAGATGCCGCAAAGCTTCCTTCAACTCGGCGGTCTCCTCGGCACCGACCGGCAGCAACGGGCGACGCGGCGGACCGACCGGTTGGCCGACCATCTCGCAGCCGGCCTTGACCAGTTGCGTGTACTTCCCGCCTCCTTCCATGATAGCAAGCGTCGGCAGCAACTTGTAGTAAAGCTCGCGGGCGGCAAGGAAGTCCTGCTTCTCGACGGCCAGCTCGAACAAATCGGCGTGCGCCCGGGGTAGCACGTTGACCACGCCGCCGACCCAGCCGACCGCGCCGAGCACAAAACTCTCCAACGCCGCCGTGTCGCAGCCGCAGAAGACCGTGATCTTCTCGCCGCAACGGCGGATGATCTCGCTGACGCGCGTGATGTCGCCGCTGCTCTCCTTGACGTACTGC
>JABMRB010000428.1 GCA_013202865.1 Candidatus Nealsoniibacteriota bacterium
CGCGTTTGAATATCGTCAGGCAGCGTCGCGTCGAGGTGGAGGGTTTTCCGGTTTGCCACCCCGACGACATCATCGCCAGCAAGACCGCCGCCAATCGAACCAGAGACCGCGAGTCGCTGCCGCGTCTGCGGTCTTTCCGAGAGTATTGGATGCGAGAACGCCGGCAGTAGGTTCCACCACGCGAACCTGAGGCAAACCGGCTGAATTCTTGCGAATCCAGCTACCGGTACGACAATCTTCTTCACGGAAGCACGATTCGCTGCCACGTGTCGCCCGTGCGCGGCAGCCATCCGTTGAGTTCTCCCACGAGGTCGCGAACAAGGGCCGGCCACTGCGGAGCAATATTCCTCAATTGGGCTCTTCGCCAGAATCTGTGGGCGAATCGAGAGCGTGTTGGTGATTTGAGGTTAGGTTTTCTGAGGAATGGGAGGACAAAAAGAATCGAGGATCGTCCTAAGATTCAGGGGTGAAACGAGATCGCAAGTACCGGTGCCCTCAGGGTTTCTCGGACGTTTTGAGAGGCTGGAAATGTGGCAGTCAGATTTTGACGTCGGCGATCGTGGTTTCGGGCTGTGTACCGGGGAAATGACACATCCCCCCAACCGCTCATCCACCGGGAGTGACCGTCCGGGGCAAGGACTGAAAACTGAGAACTGACAACTTCTTTCTTTGGGCTGCTATCGCTCCAGCAGCTTCAACTGCCGCATCCACTGTTTCATGCGATCCGGCCAACTGGTCACCGGCAGCTCGGTTCGCCTGAGGCCGTATCCGTGGCCTCCGCTTTCGTAGATGTGCAGTTCGGCCGACGCGCCCGCCTTCTTCAAGGCGATGTACATCTCGGCCATTTCGACGGGACGCTTGTCGTCGTTGGTAATCACCATGAAGATCGGTGGGCAGTCCTTGCTGAGTTCCGCTTCCTCGGGAAGACCGCCCGCGTAGATCGGAGCGGCAAAGTCGGGCCGGAAGGAAACGGCGTCGTATTTGTCCACCGGATCGTACAGACGTTTCTTCGTCAGCGCGGTGTACTTGACCGGCGAACACAGGATTACGCAGATAAGCAAGGCGCCTCGATACATGTTCGTTCTCCTAACCGATAATGTGCCATTCGAGTTGAGCCCAGTATACACCAAGGGTTCCGGGGTAGCGAGCCGCGGGGCTTGCCCCCGCGCAACCTGCGTGCGAAGCCGTAGGGTGCGTGAAACGCACCACCTCTAAATGGCTGTGGTGCGTTGCACGCACCCTACGCAGTTCACTTCGCCGCGGGGCGCGCTTCTTCAAGTGTTTCGAGGATCGCTTTGGCAACGTCCGACTTCATGAACATCTTCCACGGAAGCCCCGTACGGTGGTTCTCGATCATCGGCGCCATCGGGCCCTGATCGATGGCGAGGTAGCTCGGCGACACCCAGTCGGCGCCCGGGTTGAATGCATCGCGGAAGCCAAACGGCCCCCAGATGCGCGGGCCCATCTCGTAGTAGAAGTGCTTCAGCGTGGCCATGGATTCGTCGGGCGTATAGGGGAACGCGCTGATCGCGGCGGTCGGCGCAATCGTACCGTCGTCGCGATTGGAACGGGCGCCGGGTGCGTGTGCCTTGTAACCGCGAGGATTCTGGCTGGCGGTCAGGCCCCAGACGAGCTTGCCGTAGCCCTGGTGGTTGTTGGGGTTGTCGATCGCATAGCGATGCTGGATCAGTGAGATGGCGCGGTTGTTGTCGTAGTAGTTGGTGTAAGCGTCGGTGAGCTGACGGGGATCGAGTCCGATGTAGGAGTAGTGCGTGAAGAACAGCGGCCCGCCAAGCGGACTGCCGACCGGCTGTTTGACGCCGTAATAGGTTCGGCCGTTGACGTAGCGATTCACATTCCCACCCCCGGCCCAGCCCAAGTAGTAGCAGTCGGCGGGAATCGGGTGCGTCGGCGACGCCATCGCCAGCAGGTATGCGATCATACACTCGTTGAAGCCGCAGAACTTGTGGTTCTTCGCGAAGCCGTAGTCCGGCGACCAATGCCAGGTGAGCATCTTGTCGCCCGGCTGAAGGTACCAACTCCACTGAGCCTGCTGCCACAGGCGAGTGATTCGCTCGCGCAGCTCGTTTTCGACGGCGTTATCTCGATCGAAGTACTCGCGGACGGTAAGCATGCCCTCGACGAGAAAGGCCGACTCGACGACGTCGCCGCCGTTGTCCTCCTTGCCGGCAAAGGGGATCGTTTTGCCCGTGTCGCCGCGGAGGTGGTGCGCCCAGAGGCCGTGGTAGCGCTCGGCCTTCTCCTCGAGGAACGTGACCATCTTGAGCAGTCGCTCCGCGGCCTGCTCGCGCGTGACGAAACCACGGTCGGCGCTGACCATGATTGTGACCATGCCGAAGCCGGTTCCGCCGGTCGTCGTGACCGAACGCCCGTGGGTGAATCCCTCACGGGCCAGCCCACTGACGGGATGGCCGAAATCCCAGAAGTAGCGGAAGCACGCTTTCTGCATCGAGTCGAGCAGTGCTTCGTCGTCCATTTCACGAGTCGTCGCATGGGCACTTTCGGACGGGGTGGACTCGGTCTCGCCGTTGTTCCGCTGCGTGACGCGATAGTGGTAGGTCTGGCCGTTCTCGGCGATAAAGTCGCTGTAAACGTGGATGGTATGCGGCCGCGAGTTGAGTTTCTTCCATGGACCGGCTGCTTGCTCGGCCCGGTAGATATTGAAAAGGTTCTGATCGGTATCGCCAACGCGATCCCAGACCAGGTCGATACGGCTGTCGTGGCCCTCGGCGATCAGACCCGTGGGTTGTGCGCTGGCGACGGCCGCGTTAGCGATGGTCGGCAGCAGGCAGGCGGTGATCATCGCGACGAGGAGACGTTGGGATGCAGTTCGTGGCATGGATTGGTGTTCCTTGGGGAGCGGCGATGCGACAGTATCTCTATTATGACTCCTTTTTCGAACTGCCGAAAGCACGGGCAGCGACGCAGATGACCGGAAACCCGGAGAGACTTAAGTGAAATTCGGTTGCAACGGTCGCGTGCCCGTGTTCTAATCAGCAGTCTGCGTGTCCAATGACAAGTTAGAGGAGAAAATCATGCGTAGCATCACAATCATTGCAGTTCTATTGGCCGCGAACGTCGCTTGCGCCCAAGACGCACCGAAGCAGACCGTTTTTGGCGACCTCGATAACATGGTCCTCTCGACCGGCTCCGGCAAGATCCGGATCATGGACCAGGCGGGCAAGATCCGTTGGTCTTGTCCCGCCGGCAATGCACACGACTGCTGGATGTTGACCGGCGGCAACGTTCTCTTTGCCGACGGCCAGATCAAGGAGATCAATCCCAAGACGAACGAAATCGTATGGCAATACAAGCCGAAGGAGACCGCCGGCGGCGGCGCGTTTGCATGCCAACGATTGGACAACGGGCTGACGGTGGTCGGCGAAAACTCGACCGGCCGTATCTTGGAGGTCGACCAAGACGGAAAGATCGTCTTTCAGATGCCGGTCAAACCGTTCCGCAAGGGCAACCACAACAACATCCGCATGGTTCGCAAGCTCAAAGGCGGCAACTACCTGGTCTGTCTCTCCGGCGAGCACATCGTGCGGGAATACACGCCGAAAGGAAAGATCGTCTTCGAGGTCAAGGTCGACAACATCGCCTTCTCCGCCGTTCGGCTCGACAACGGCAACACGCTGGTGGGTCATATCGATCAGCTCACCGAATTCAACCCCCGTGGCGAGGAAGCATGGAAGTTCTCCAACAAGGATATCGAGGACGTGGCGATCACCTGGATGTGCGGCGTTCACGTCCTGCCCAACGGCCATATTGCGGTGGGTGTTTACCGCGCCTACGAGAACGGCAAGGGAAACGGACTATTCGAGATCACTCGCGACAAGAAGTTGGTGTGGCGATACTCCAATCCGGGCGTCGACGGGAATATGATGAGCATCCAGGTGCTCGATCCGGACGGCAAACCGCTGCCGGGTGATACGCTACGGTAGCAGCCGAGTATTTAGCCCCGGGTGAACACGCCCGGGGGTCGCGCGGATCCCCGCCGTGTATTCACGGCGGGCTAAGGACTCGTACAGGAA
>JABMRB010000429.1 GCA_013202865.1 Candidatus Nealsoniibacteriota bacterium
GTCTTGCGGGTGTCGTAGATGCGGGCCCCCGTGCCGGCGACGGCCTCGACGTAGGCACGCGTCAGCGTGGCGATGCCCGAGAGGTGGCCCAATAGGTTCAGCGCCAGCCGCTCCCCCGAGAGCAATCCCCGGGCGGGCCCTTCGAGTTGCCCGAGCACGTCGCCCGCGGCAACCCGGTGGCCGTCGTCGACCGCGGGCGTCCAGTTCAAGAGGGGTTCGATTTCCCGAAAGGTCGCTCCCACGGCCGGCAGCCCTGCGATCGCGCCCGACTCCCGAGCGACGATCGCCGCCCGGCCGACTGTGTGCTCAGGCACCAGCGCCCGGGTGGTCCAATCGCCGGCCCGGCCGAGATCTTCCTGGACCGCCAGCCGCAGAATGGCTTGCCAGTCCTCTTCCAGTTGCCGGTCCCAAACGGTCTGACGAAAATCTCGATTCACAGCGTCTCCTTCTGTTCCCGCTTGCGGCTTAGCAATGTCGCGCGAGAAACCGCTAAGCCGCAAGCGGCCGTTACTCATTGTCCAAAACCACGGTCGCGTTACGCAACAGCCCTTCTCTTCCACACCGCCGGATTGGCGAGCGCCCGAACTGCTGGTGGAATCCCTCCTCGTCCATCGCGAACAGCTCGGCCAACGCCACCGGATTCATTCCCGGCGCCGGCTGGAAGCCCTCGGCCGCGGTGGCCGGTGTGTCGCAGTTGGCCGGACACGCCTGCTGACACGCATCGCAGCCGAATAGTCGATCGCCCAGCGCCGCACACGACTTCGGCGGAATCGGGCCTCGCAGCTCGACGCTAAGGTAGCTGGCACAGCGACGGGCGTCGAGCCGGTATGGCTCGGCCAACGCGCCGGTGGGACACGCGTCGAGACAGGCGCGGCACGATCCACACCGGTCCCGCTCTGCCGGCTCGTCGTGGCGAAGCTCTTCGGTGGTCAACAAGGCCGCCAGGAAGAGCCAACTACCAAACCGGTCGTTTATCAGACACGTATTCTTGCCGATCCAGCCCAGCCCGGCAAGTTGGGCAAACTGACGTTCCAGCAGGGGGGCCGTGTCGACCACGCCGCGGGCTCGGGCGTCGGGGACCAAGCGTCGGTGGAAATCGGCCAAACGGCGGAGTTGCCGACGGATCAGATCGTGATAGTCGACGCCCCATGCGTATCGGGCGACCTTTCCCTGCCCCGCTGCGGTAGGGGCCGGCTCGACCGTTCGGTAGTTCATTGCCAACATCAGGATGCTCTTGGCACCGTCGAGCACGTGTCGCGGGTGTTCGTAGGCCTCGGCCCGGTCGGCCATGTACTGCATATCGGCGGCGTATCCGTCGGCCAACCATTGGCGGAAGCGGTCGATTCCCGGCGGCGCCGCAGCGGCGGTCGCGCCGGCCAAATCGAATCCGAGCCGGGTAGCTTCTTCTTTCAGTGCCGTGGTCAGGCCGTCTGGAGACATTTGCCGGGGCTTTATGGGCAGAGAATCGGTGTGTAGAATAACGGATAACTCGATTGTATCCGCCGCGGGAGTGTTCGGAGACCCCGATCAATGCGAATATTGGCTGGCTTGATCTTGTGCGTAGCGTTGATTTCCGGTTGTGAGCCCGCGCCGAAGCCCGACGATTACGGCACCATCCAAGAATCTCCCCCCGATGGGCCAGGCGCCGATGAGCCGCGGCCGATCCCCGGGCTCGATCCGCCGGCCAAGTAGCGGGCGAAGGAGTAGGGTGCCGGTGATTCTTGCCGCTTGCGGCTTAGCAATTTGGTGCAGGAAACTGCTAAGCTGCAAGCGGCCGAGGGGTTGCGTTGCCGTGTGATTCGGTCAAACTAGGCGGGCAGGTAGTTTACGCTGGTTTTTCCGATCAGGGAGAATGCGATGGGTGCAAGACGGGTAGCATGGGTACTTCTGGCTATTGTGGTAATCTCGATAGCCCCTTCTGCGGGCCGGGGCTGTCCGTGCTGCGGGCTCTCTTACTCGACGCCTGACTTGCCCGTCTATCCGCTGGTCATTCGCAACCCCTACGTTGCTTGGCCGTTCGAGGCCCACGTGGTTCTGTGTGCCTCCCGCCGGACTCCGCTGAGGATCGTCAATCCGATGGTGGCCCAACCGGGTGATCCGGGTATCTTTCCCGACGCCGTGCTGCCGCGTGAGCCGCTGGTTGTCAGGCCCATTCTGCTGGGTAGAGAGTTCTAGGCCTACCTGCCGTGGTGCGTCCGCGGGCTTCCGCCTTCGGCTCGAAGCATCTTCTCTGCGTCTGCCCTCCTTCAACATTCGGAGTTCCTTGTTCGACGTTCTGCGGTTCACTGCATTCTTCATCAAGATTGCTATTGGTGATCGACTCGCGATAGCATAATTTACGAGCTTGGGGATCATGCCGGGGTAGCACGTCAGGGATGGCGATGCGAATTGTGCTTGGAGGCACACAGATGAGTATGAGTCAGGAAGCGCGGTCGTTGCCTACGGAAAGGCAGGACGGCCCGCAAGAGACGGATCGCTTCGATCGTCTTCGACTGCGGCGGCTGGGCCCGCCGGTTCGCAAGGCCATCGTGCGCACACGGGCGTGGCTCCAGGACCGCCAGCACGTCGACGGTTACTGGTGCGCCGAACTCGAAGGCGACACCATTCTGGAGAGCGAAACGATCCTGCTGCTGACCTATCTGCGGCAGGAAGATTCGGAGTTGGCCCAGCGGGCGTCGGAGTACCTGGTCGAGCGGCAGCTTCCCGACGGCGGCTGGTCCATGTATCCCGGCGGCGAGGTCGAGATCAGTGCCAGCGTAAAGGCCTATTTCGCGCTGAAACTGACCGGTCACGACCCGTGCCTCGACTACATGCAGCGTGCCCGCCGCGCGATCCTTGCCCATGGCGGGGCCGACGCAGTCAACAGTTTCACGCGATTCTATCTGGCACTGTTGGGGCAAATCTCCTACGACCAATGTCCGGAAGTGCCGCCCGAGATGGTGCTGTTGCCACGGTGGTTCCCGGCCAATCTGTACGCGGTGAGTTCCTGGTCGCGGACGATCATCGTGCCGCTGTCGATCGTTTCGGCGCGGCGGCCGGTCCGGCGGATCGACGCGTTGCACGGCATCCGGGAACTCTTCCTTGCCGACCCGGTAGACTGGCCGCAGTTGCGGTGTCCGGGCCTGCCCGGCCGTACCGGCTGGCTGAGTTGGGACCGCTTCTTCCGCACGACCGACCGCCTGATGCGGTGGTGTCGCCGTCGCCGGCTGCTGCCGTTGCGACGTCGGGCCGTCGCCAAGGCCGAGCAATGGATGCTCGATCGATCCAAGAACAGCGACGGGCTGGGTGCCATCTATCCGCCGATCGTCTGGAGCATGCTGGCGCTGAAGTGCCTCGGCTACGACGAGGACGGCCCCGAAATGCAGGAGTGCCGCAAGCAACTCGACGCCCTGGTGATTGACGATCAGTCGTCGGGTACCGCGCGCGTGCAGCCGTGCAAGTCGCCCGTATGGGACACCGCACTCGGGCTACGGGCCGTTTCGGCCGCCGGGTTGCGGGGCGACAACCGGGCGGTCTGCAACGCGGTCGACTGGTTGTTGGACAAGCAGATCACGCGGCCGGGCGATTGGGCCGAGACGGTCGACGTGGAGCCGGGCGGTTGGTGCTTCGAGCACACCAACGATTTCTATCCCGATTCGGACGACACGGCCGCCGTGTTAGCGGCATTGCACGGCCGATTTGCCGCGCCCGCACCGGACGTTGCCGAAACCTTGCCGCCGGAAGCGTTGCCGCCCGAGCTACGGGTGATCGACGAGCCGGACGGCGAGCCACTCGATCCCGCCGAGGAGGTTGCCCGGCTGGAGCGAACCAGCGAGGCGATCCACCGCGGCCTCGACTGGCTGGCGGCGATGCAGAACGACGACGGCGGCTGGGGGGCGTTCGACCGGAACAACAACCGCCAGTTCCTCTGCTACGTACCGTTTGCCGATCACAACGCGATGATCGACCCGAGCACGCCCGACCTGACCGGCGGCGTGCTCGAATCGCTCGGCAGTTTGGGCCGCCGCATCGGTGATCCGGCAGTCGACCGGGCGGTGGCGTATCTCCGCAGCACACAGCAGCCCGACGGGAGTTGGTTTGGCCGTTGGGGTGTCAACTATATCTACGGCACATGGAAGGCTTTGACCGGGCTGGCGGCGGTGGGCGTGCCGGCGAACGACCCGGACGTGGTTGCCGGGGTCGCCTGGTTGCTGGCCCATCAGCAGGACGACGGCGGCTGGGGCGAGTCGCCCGACAGCTACGACGATCCGAGCCTGCGGGGGCAAGGGCCCGTAACCGCGTCGCA
>JABMRB010000430.1 GCA_013202865.1 Candidatus Nealsoniibacteriota bacterium
GGGTTTTATGTGGATGAGGGGGTCTTTTTCGCTGCAATTTGTACCCATGTAAATACAATTATTATACTTGACATGGCGCAACGAATGGTGTATAATACGGCCATGTACATCGATATCGTCCCCAATCGAAAGTCGCCGCCAGCCGTCCTGCTGCGCGAAGCGCGCCATGAAAAGGGCAAGGTCGTCAAGAAAACCATCGCTAACCTCTCGAAGTGTCCGCCCGAAGCTATAGCGGTGTTGCGCTCGGCCCTGCGTGGCGTGGAACTGGTCCCGAAGGAGGAGTTGTTCTCCATCGAACGCTCGGTCCCACACGGTCATGTCCAGGCGGTATTGGGCGTGATGCGCAAGCTTGGGATGGATGCGTTGCTGGCGTCGCGTCGGTGCCGCGAGCGGGATCTGGTGCTGGCCATGATAGCGCAGCGGATGGTGAATCCCTGCTCGAAATTGGCCACGACGCGGCTGTGGCACACCACGACGTTGGCCCAACAGTTGGACGTCGAGGACGCCGATGCCAATGCGCTCTATGACGCCCTGGATTGGCTGGTGAAGCGTCAAGCGCGCATCGAGAGGAAACTGGCCAAACGCCATCTTGAGCAGGGCGCGGAGGTCCTCTTTGACGTATCGAGTTCGTCGTACCACGGCCGCACGTGTCTGTTGGCGGTCTATGGCTACAACCGCGATGGGCAGAAGCTGCCGAGCATCGTCTACGGCCTGTTGACCGATAGCGCGGGCCGCCCCGTGGCGGTGGACGTCTATCCCGGCAACACGGGCGACCCCTCGACCGTGTCGGACCAGGTGCACAAGCTGCGCGAACGTTTTGGGCTCAAGCGGATGGTGCTGGTGGGTGATCGGGGCATGCTGACGCAAACGCACATCGACGCCTTGCGGGACCACCCCGGCTTGGGTTGGATTTCCGCGTTACGGTTCACGGCCATTCGTGACCTGGCAGAGGCGGGCGCATTCCAACCCTCGCTCTTCGACACGCAAAACCTGGCGGAGATTACCAGCGAAGACTATCCGGGCGAACGATTAGTCGTCTGCTATAACCCGCTGCTGGCCGAGGACCGCCAACGCACGCGCAAGGAGTTATTGGCCGCCACCGAAGCGCGGCTCGCAAGAATCGCGGCCGAAGTGGCGCGGCGGACCAAGACACCCATGGGCGCCGACGAAATCGGCGTAAAGGTCGGCAAGGTCATCAACCGCCACAAGGTCGGCAAACACTTCACGTTGATGATTGAACACAACCTGTTGCGCTTCGCGCGCAACGAGGAATCCATCGCACGCGAGACGCAACTCGATGGCATCTACATCATCCGTACCAGCGAAAACGCCGATGCGTTGAGCGCCGAAGACACCGTGCGCACCTACAAGAGTCTCGGACAAGTCGAGCAGGCCTTCCGCTGCATCAAAAGCATTGACTTGCAGGTACGGCCCATCCGCCACCGCTCGGAAGCCCATGTGCGCGCCCATATCTTCTTATGCATGCTTGCTTACTACGTCCAATGGCACATGAGAAAGGCCCTATCGCCCGTGCTGTTCCAAGACGATGAACTCGAGCGCGACCGGTGGACGCGCGACGCCGTGGCCAAGGCCGAGCCGTCCGAGAGCGCCCGGGCGAAAAAGCGCACCAAGCGAACGGTCGACGGTTGGGCGGTGCATAGCCTGGGCTCGCTCTTGACGGACCTCGCTACGCGCTGCAAGAACACCTGCCGCGCCGGTGAAGGCAAGACGGCGATCCGTTTCGACCAACTGACCGAACTCACGCCCTTCCAAGGGCATGTCTTCGACCTGCTCGGCATCAAGCCGTGAACCACTGTACCCAGTACCGCTGCATTTGAAAGTGAAGCTAACCACCGGAGACATAAGGGGTTACCTCTGAATCACCGATGGAACTCCAGCCTAATGCGGGCGCGCGTTAGCGTCCCCGCACAGCCGCTTTGAGCGGCTCACAACATAAAGCCCCCGGCTATGCCGGGGGATACTTACTAGCGCTTTGCTGAGTCGGAACTAGCATACGACGCTCTCGTTGGGCAGTAAAGGGCCTTCACCGGACGCTTATGAACCTTCTAAGGCTGAGATGGGGCCGGCCGAGTGTACTCATACTGAGAGGGTGATTCACCGAGACATCACGCCAAGAACAACAGCGCAAGCCTGGCCAATCCAGTCCCTTGCCATTGCCGGGATGCCGGATGTCAAGTGGCGGGTCTCCTCTCTGGGGTCTCGCGGCGGATGCTTCGCCCGTGCAAAGTGAATGTGGTGTCGCCTTCAACGGGCTCTTCAAGACATGTCATGGGGGATTCCTCTACATCTACACCATCGAGTTGGACGGGAGAAGCAGTGAGGATCACCCCCTTGTCGAAGTGCTCGGCCCGGACGGAGGCAGAGCCGCTCTGGTCGAAGACGATGAGAGGGTCGTTGTCGAGCGCATCGAGGACGTCCTGCAACTCCGCCCGCACTTTGGCCAGCTGATTCTGCCACGTGCCGATGGTCGTGCGTTGCCGCGTCAGCTGCCTCTGCATGAGCCGCATGAAGGTGGAATCCGCACGCGTGGCCCGGTCTCCTTCAGTGTCGCGCCGGGCTTCCTCCAGCGATTGTGTGAGTAGCTCCGCGAGACGGTCGGGCTCGCCTTCGATCTGCTGGGTAAGCGTGTCGTCCAGGCCGAACTCGTTGATGAGGCGGTCCGATTCGGTCGCTGCGACCGCCAACTGGCCGTTCCAGTTAGTGAAGTGCTCGTCGAGAGTTCTCAAGTGCTGGAGGATCCTTGGCACGGCCTGAGCGGCCAGTCTGATCTTCTGGGCGAGGGCTCTCAGCAGGCGCAAGGCCTTCAGCAATTCGCCCCTGTGGGTCCCCGCAAACTCTCGTGGAATGGCCTCGATCTGGTTCTCGATCACCACGAGCGCCGCAAGACACTCCTCGGCAACCGAATCGACCTCATCGGCCAGCACATTCTCACCCACTCCCTCGATGTTCCCGAAATATCTGCGAAGGTTCCCGCCGGCCTCCAGGATCTGTTCGAGGTGGATGACCCGGCTCTGGACGCCGCGCAGTTCGCAGACGATGGACCGTTTGTCGACGCCAGCCAGAAGGTAGTAGAGCATGGTCCGAATGCAGTTGTGCACGTCACGCTGGGTGTGGCGAGCAATGCCCGCCAGGAGCACAAGGCGGCAGTTGTGTTTGAGCAGCAGACGCGTTAGCAGGACCGACGACTCGTCCAACGGCCGCCCGTAGTCCTCGCTTGTAAGCATCCTGCACAGGCGTACCACCGTCTGGCTCGGCGGGTTCGTTTCAAAAGCCTTGGCCGTGATGGTGCTCACGACGTTCAGCTCGGCGGAATTCACTGTGCCCGCCACGCGGATGGTCCGCCCATACAGCTTACCGCCGCGTACATCGCCTTCCACGACCACACCTTTGCGGGCAAAGACCACCTTCGGCGATTCCACCCGGGAACAGGTTATGCCGCCTGTTTGGGCGATCAGCGTTGACCCCGCTAGGATGCGCCGCGCTTTGATGTCGCCTTTCGTCGAGATAATCCACCCACCGTGAACCGTCTCCTGAATGACAATGTCGCCCGATGCCACCACGTCCCCTGCGACGAAACCGTCTATTGCCACGCTTCCATCCCGCACCACCAACAGCGCACCGTCGGGGACATCCCCTGTGAGCTCGACTGGGCCTGTCAATTCATATCTGCGGACCACCAGCCCCACTTCGATGCCTGCCAGGTTCTTGATCTTCTGCCGTTTCTTCTCGCCAAAGAACTCCTTGGCGACAAACTGGTTAACGACTTTTCCACCATTGACAACTTGGGCGGTCGTCATGTCGGTGGTCACAGCGTAATTGTTATAGGACTCTAGGACAAGATCTAAAAGCTCCTTCAGATGAACACTTGAAGCGTCGTCCTTGTTGATTCCGGCAAGGGCCTCAGCTGCGCCGCGGACCAACTCAACTTCTTCGATACCGACCTCATCGTAACGTTTCTTGTTCAGCTTTTCGATGGCAGCGCGCAGGACGGACTGTGTCCGGCGTTCCCGTTTGCCAAATGAAGCCTCGGGTTCTCGCGGCTCTGATTCCTGCCAGTGACTCAGGCCCATCTTCTACAGTTACAAAACCTAATCAGTTGCCCTGCAAGGACTTACAAGGCGCGAAAAAGTGTAGTGCCACACTTTTCTCTTCCTTTTCGGCGCGAGGAAACGCTTATGCGTTGCGCAACGTGGGCGGCAGCGCCAC
>JABMRB010000431.1 GCA_013202865.1 Candidatus Nealsoniibacteriota bacterium
ACGAAATGACGGCAACGAGATGGACGCCATGGTCGTTCGGATCCGCCGTGGCGGGCCTGCTTCTGCTGAGCGCAGCGGCCTTTGCCCAGGCCGCCCCGCGCGACGTGACGTTCGTCAGCACGTCGGACTCCCACTATGTCTCGGTCGGGACCAAGCACAAAGACCGCAACGCGAATAACCGCAAAACCGTGCTCGCGATCAACGCGGTGACCGAGCTGGCGTGGCCCGAATCGATCGGCGGCGGCCCCATCGACCCGCCACGCGGCGTAATGGGCATCGGCGATATGATCGACGACGGCGACGTGATGTTCGAGGGGATCAACAAGGGCCAGAAGCAGTACGAGTTCCTCCTTGCCGACTTCGGACTCGACGGCACCGACGGCCTGCTGAAGTATCCCACGTTTGAAACCTGGGGAAACCACGACGGCCCGCCGGTCGGCAAGGAACGATTCGGGTTCAGCTTTCAGACCAAGTTCAAGCGGCGAAACGTCATCCGGAAGCAGAAAGGCCTGATCCAAAACCTCAGCACCAACGGCTTGCACTACTCCTGGGGTTGGGACGACGTGCATTTCGTCATGCTTGGAATCTACCCGGCCGACGTCCAGAACCCCAAGATTCGATACAACCCCGTATGGCACAATCCTCAAGGGGCGTTGACTTTCCTGCGCGAAGATCTGGCCAAGCACGTCGGCAAGAGTGGGCGCCCCGTGATCCTGATGAGCCATTGCGGCGTGGACGCGGACTGGTGGCACGAGGAGGATAAGAAGGCCTTCTACGACGTCGCATCGCCGTACCACGTCGCCGCCTACATCTACGGCCACAGCGGCACCGGGCTTCGCCAGTGGGCTCCGGCGGACGACCAACACAAGCTGCTCTGCATCAACGACGGCCAGACGGAAAACGGATTCTTCGTCATCCAGCTCCAAGACGACCGGATGCGATACGGCTTTTACGGCAAGCAGTGGAAGACGGAAACGGGTGAAGACGGCAAGCCGATCCGCACCTGGACCGGCGATTGGGTCTGGCGACTGACCGGCAAGACCGAGCTGTCGCCGAGGAAAGATCCGTAGCCATCCGTGCGGACATGCCGTCCAATCGGGTCCTTCGGCCACATTGCGAGCAAGCGCCCTTGATAATCCCAGCCAGTCCGGTACACTCGACCGTGCGGCGAGTACCGATCGCCCGCATGCCTGCAAGCCTCTGTGTCAAGGAGAATCTTGTGCGTTTCCGAACTTTCTTCTTCATCGCCACAACAGCCATCGGCTTCTCTACTGCGGCTGCGGCGACCCAAGCGCCTCACGAGTATCCGGTTCGTCCGGTTCCGTTCACCGCGGTGGGTGTTGCCGACGAATTCTGGACGCCGCGGCTGGTCACCAGCCGCGAGACGACGATTCCCTACTGTTTCGAGAAGTGCGAGGAAACGGAACGCATCAACAATTTCGCGCGGGCCGGTGGACTGCTCGACGGCAAGTTCGAGGGCACCTACTTCAACGATTCCGACGTCTACAAGATCATCGAGGGGGCCGCTTACGTCCTGGCCCTGCAAAAGAACGAGAAACTCGACAAGTATCTCGACGAGCTGATCGCGAAGATTGCGGCTGCGCAGGAAGACGACGGGTATCTCTACACGTCGCGCACTATCTTTCTGAGCGCCGGCAAGGACGAGGAGAAGTACAATCCACCGGGCGGCAAGCCCCGCTGGTCGGCTCCCGGTGGACACGAACTCTATTGCGTGGGCCATCTCTACGAAGCGGCCGTGGCCCATCACGTGGCAACCGGGAAGCGCAACCTGCTGGACGTCGTGCTGAAGAATGCCAACCTGATTTGCGATACCTTCGGGCCGGGCAAGAAGGAAAACTGGCCCCCGGGACATCAGGAAATCGAAATCGGCCTGGCACGACTCTATCGGCTGACGGGCGAGAAGAAGTATCTCGACACGGCCAAGTTCTTTCTCGATGCCCGGGGACGCGCCGATGGCCGCAAGTTCGGCCTGTTCGGCACCTACAGCCAGGATCACAAGCCCGTGGTCGAGCAGGAGAAAGCCGTCGGACACGCGGTCCGCGCCGCCTACATGTACGCGGGCATGGCCGACGTGGCGGCATTGGTCGGCGACAAGTCGTACGTCACGGCGATCGACCGCATCTGGCACGACGTCGTCGAAACCAAGCTGTACGTGACCGGCGGGATCGGAGCGGCCGGCGGCCACGAGGGTTTCGGCGATCCGTACGATCTGCCCAATCGGGTGGCCTACTGCGAGACCTGTGCCTCGATCGCCAACGTCTATTGGAATCATCGGCTGTTCTGTTTCACCGGCGACGGGAAGTATATCGACGTGATGGAACGCACGTTGTACAACGCCCTGTTGTCCGGAGTGTCGCTCGAAGGAAACACGTTCTTCTATCCGAACCCGCTCGAGACGGAAGACCGACGCGCTCGGAGCCCGTGGTTCGGCTGTGCGTGCTGCCCGAGCAACATTTCTCGGTTTATCCCCTCGATGCCCGGCTATGTTTACGCCGTGGACGACGCGGGCAAACGGCCGCAACTCTACGTGAACTTGTACGTTGCCTCGGATTCGACCGTGCAGGTCGGCGACGATGCGATCGGCATTCGTCAGACGACGCGGTATCCGTGGGACGGCAAGGTCGGCATCGCGATCGACACGAAGGCCGACTTCACGCTAAAACTCCGTATCCCCGGCTGGGCGCGCAACGAGGCGGTGCCCGGCGGGCTCTACAAGTTCGTCAATAACGATGACCGGAAAGCGACGCTGACGGTCAACGGACAGGCCACCCGACTCGACGTGAAGGACGGTTACGCAACCGTCGACCGTGCATGGCAGAAGGGCGACCGGGTGGAGTTGGAATTGCCGATGCCGGTCCGCCGCGTGACGGCCGATCCGCGCCTCGTCGAGAACCTTGGCAAGGTCGCGTTGCAGCGCGGCCCGATCGTCTACTGTATCGAAGGGGTCGACGTCGAGGCGAAATCCATCCCCAGCCTCTTGATCGACGACCAGCAGAAGTTGACGTCCGAATACGAAAGCGACCTGCTCGGAGGCGTTGCGGTCGTCCAAGGCAACGCCCTGGAAACCCGCTGGGCGAAGGGAGCGGACGGCAAAAAAACGCTTCAGAAGAAGCCCGTCGCGTTCCGGGCCGTCCCGTATTACGCCTGGGCACATCGCGACGCAGACGGGATGTGTATCTGGATTGGCCGAACGCCCGAGGGGGTCCGACCGGAGCCGCTGCCGACGATCGCATCGACCAGTCGAGCCACGGCGTCGCACGGGAACGTCGCCGCGCTGAAGGATCAGCGCGAGCCCCGCTCCTCAGGCGACCACGCCAATCAGTTCCTCCACTGGTGGCCCAACATGGGCAAGAAGGAATGGGTCGAATACCGCTTTGCTAAACCGGCCAAAGTAAACGCCGTCGAGATCTACTGGTTCGACGACACGGGCCGCGGCGCATGCCGGCTGCCCGAGTCGTGGACGCTCCTCTATCGCGACGGGGACGCCTGGAAGCCGGTCGCAAATCCCAGCGCCTATGGCGTCGAGATCGACCGCTACAACCGCACCACGTTCGATCCGGTCGCAACCGACGGGCTTCGCCTCGAGATTCAATCGCAAGAGCGATGGGCCGGCGGCATTCACGAATGGAAGATCGAGGGCGAAGAGAAATAGTCAAGCTGTCTTACACTTGAACTCAATCGTTGGAATCAAGAACAGGAGACCAAATATGTCCGAACAAACAGCACGTCTTCCCAGGCGACGGTTTCTGAAAACCGCGATGCAAACCGGTGCCCTGCTTGCGGCGCCACAACTGATACCCGGCACCGCGCTCGGTAAAGACGGCGCCGTGGCCCCCAGCGAGAAGATTGTGGTCGGCGGGATCGGCATCGGAAACCGCGGGACGTACGACCTCGGGTGCTTTCTGCAACAACCGGACGTCCAGTTCGTGGCCGTGTGCGACGTCAAGGCCGCCCGCCGTAAGGCCGTCAAACAGATGGCGGACCGAAAGTATGAGAACCAGGATTGCGATACCTACCGCGACTTCCGCGAGCTGCTCACCCGCGACGATATCGACGCCGTGCTGATCGCCACCGGGCCCAACTGGCACGTGACCGCCGCGATCTACGCGGCCCGCGCCGGCAAGGACATGTACTGCGAAAAACCATGCACGAAGAACATCGCGCAAAGCCTCGCACTGGCCGCGACGATGCGCCGCACCGGACGCGTTTTCCAAGCCGGCACGCAACGGCGGAACCTGCCTCACTTCGCGTTCGCTTGCGAACTGGCCAACAGCGGCAAGCTCGGCAAACTCAAAGCGGTCCATGCCCATCCCGCCGGCATGACGACCGCCAGTAGCGGCTGGTTCACACCCGAGCCCGAGCCGCCTAAGGAGGAGGTCGACTGGGACCTCTACCTCGGCCCCGCGGCCTGGCGGCCGTTCAACCGCAGACACCTCGACGGATTTAACTTTGAAAAGGGCGGCGGAATGGTCGGCGGCGGAGTCCTCGAATGGGGATCCCATTGCGTCGACCTCTGCCAATGGGCCGCCGGCGCCGACAGTACGGCCCCGATCGAGTACAACCCGCCGGTGAACGGCCGCGTCGTCGCCCGATACGCCGACGGCGTCGAACTGGTTATCCGCAACGACGGCTGGCTGCCGCTGGGTTCGTGTCCCGTGCGGTTTGAAGGAGAGACCGGCTGGGTCGAGGCGGGCGACAGCGGCAAGCTCGTGCTCAGCTCACCCGCCCTGCTGGCCGGAAGAAAGGTCGCCGAAATCGGCGGTTATCCGGCCACCTTCCACGTGCGAGATTTTCTGAATTGCGTCAAGACGCGCAGCCAGCCGCTGGCCAATGCCGACGCGGCCTGCTATGCGC
>JABMRB010000432.1 GCA_013202865.1 Candidatus Nealsoniibacteriota bacterium
GACCTCGACGGAACTGGTGCCGCCGGCCGGTGTATCGCCGACGCTCAACTGGCCGCCGCCGGTCGTGGTCACCGTGCCGCCGGTGAGCGTGGCCGAACCGGTGGCGTGTAGCAGGCCCGCATTGCCAATCGCGACCCTGCCGGCGTCGAGTTGCAGGCTCTGGGCCCGGAGCGTTCCAAGAATGTCGGCTGCGGTAGCGGCAGTGCTGTTGACGGTCACGGGCCCACCAACCGTCAAGGCCCTCCCGGCCTGGATCACCAGCGAACTGGCGTCCTGGATGGTCAATTGACCGGCGGCGCTGGTCAGGTCGCGGACGGTGACAACGTCGGCGACTGCCGCGGTGTCGTCAATGGTCACGATACTCAAGTCGGTGGGAACGCCGCCGATGACCGTGCCGGCCCACGTGCCGGCCACATCCCAGAAGCCGCTGCCAATGCTGTTCAGATCGCCGTCCGACTGAAACAGGAGGCCACCCAGGTTGGCGAACGTGGCCGTGGTATGATCGGCAGCACCCGGGGTGGCGTTATTGTTGCGCCCTTGAGCGTAAAAGCCCACGTACCCGTCCGCCGAAGCGAAATCGATCGTACTGACGGGGCCTTGGGCGAGCCATGCGACGCCGTCGACGCTATCCCAAACCTGGAAATCATTGCCCGTTCGGGTGATCTTGAGCCAGTGCCAATCGAGGCCCGTGTTGTCGATATCCAAGTCACGCTGGGTCGCGCCGCCGGTGTCGTACCGGTGACTGTTTTCCACTTTTCCGCCGTCCGCATCGGAGAGGGTCGCGCTGAAACGGCGACTGTCGGCGTCAAGCGACTCTCGCCAGTCGAGGCCGATCCTGGACCAGGCGCCTCCGCTTGAGTCATACTTCAGGCGGGCGATGATTTCACCGTCGCCACTAACCATACTTTCATAGACACCATAGCCCGTATCGCTGTTGTTCCACATATCGTGGCCCCCAGCGTCCAGGATGGTGAAGGTGTCATCGCCGTTGTCTTGCAGCGATCCGGTGGCGCCGCCGAAGCTAACACCCACCAAGTCGGCCTGGGCCGTGGCTGCGAACAGCAGCATGGCAAGCATCGTAAGAAGTAAAGTCAAGTTTCTCATGGTCCGTCTCCCAAAGCAGGAACAAATTAGAAAATGTAAACGATAGTCGAAATCATCATCTTCTCGGGTGGAATCGCCACGGCGCCAGCCGCGCGCAGGACAAAGTCGTTGCGCACAGTACCAGCAAGACCGGGAAATTATCCCCGTGAGAAGAACGCCTTTGCCTAAATGTTGAACAAGTTGCAGTGCCTCAATGGCCGGGCGTAGTGGCGTGCTATAAACAGAACACTGCTCGGCCAACGAGAACAACGCATTGAACCCGAACATTCACTACCAAACACAAATATACCACAACCCGCATAAATTACAACACTCTGCCGCCACCGTTTTCTTGTTTTTCGATAAGTTTTCGGGAAGGAATCGCGCAAGTTGTTGCCAGATGGCAGGTTAGGATGCACCGCGGGACTTCGGATTATATTACCTGACACCACACATCAGAGGGGTTCGTGGTGCCTTCCGCCAAGATGCCATGGCCTAACGCGGTCGGCGCCAGCTACGGCGCGACGTCTCGGAAGGGTTTTTGCTGCCGGTAGAGGTCGAGTCGGGCGCGAATCGGATCGGCCGCTGCGCCCTTGGAGGCCTGTTCGGCCAGGGCGACCGCCTTTTCTGCCGTTTCCACCGCCCGGTCGAATTGCCCCACCTCGGCATAGGCGGCAGCGAGTGTGTCTAGCAGCGCGGCCGGGGGCGGCTCGATCAGTTGACATGCCCGCTCGGCTAAGCGTACGGCCCGGTTACCGTTGCGAAGGTGGCCCAGCGGATGGGTCGCGCTGAGCCAGGCGAGGTTGTTCAGCGCGGGCACCAGATTCCCGTTGAGATCCAGCGCCCGGCTGTAGTGGTCGATTGCCTTCTCGACGCCACCGGGTTGCTTGCGGGCAAGGAAGACGTTGCCCAGTTCGAGCTGGGCCAGTGGATTCCGCGGGAAGACGGCGACTTCCTCCTGGAAGGCCTTTAGCGCTTGATCCAGCTTGTTTTGCCCGATCAGAGCCCGGCCGAGGTAGAAATGATACCGCGGCGCGGTCGGAGCCGCTTCGATGGCGGCCGCCAGGTGCTCCTCGGCCTGTTGGGGTTGGCCATCGCGGAGCAGGACACGGCCCAGCTCGTAATGGGCTGTGGGGTCTTTCGGCCGAATCGACAGCGCCTTGCCGTACTGCTCGATCGCCAGGTCGAGTTGGTCCAATTTGGCCAGCGAGGACCCCAGATTGATATATGCCTCGACGTCATAGGGGTTCTGCTCGAGCACCCAGCGAAACTTGGCGACCGCTTCGTCCGTCTTCCCCTGGCGGGCCAGCACCGTGCCGAGTTGGTGATGCCATTTCAGACAGAGCGGATAGCGCTCGATCAACTCGCGGTACTGCCCGGCCGCCGAAGCGTGTTCGTTGCGGACCGACTGCAAGGAAGCCCACACGAGGCGCAGCAGCAAGTCGTCCGGACGGAGACCGACCGCGCGGTCGTACTTTCGGGCGATCTCGGCGAGCACCTCCGGGGTGAGCTTCGCCTCGAGCCGTTCTGCTTCGGCAATGCTCCGCCGGGCGAGATCGTCCGGAAACGGGGGATCCATGGTGATTTCGGCGATCTTGACGGCCGCGACGAGCCGGTTGTAATCCGTGTACAACGTCAGCTCTTCGCAGCGCGACAGCGACGGCGCTCGGATGCCCTCTTTGGCCTGCTTGCGGATCGACGCGGGCAGAAACGTCGCCATCTTTTCGAAGATCTCGGACGCCACGAGGTAATTGCCCGCGAAATTCAAATGGACGTGCTCGTAGAGCAGTTCGCTGCCGGGGATCTCCTGCGGAACCCGTTCGAGATCGACCAGGTAGACGCCTTCCGCGTCTCGTTTGTCGGCAACGGCCCGAATGATCCGGTTGATCCGCGAATCGGCCCGAAATCGCAGGGTATCGAGGTCGCGGGCGCGGACGAAGTGGCGGCGGGCGGGTTCGAAACGCTTCTGCGCCATCCGGCATTGAGCGAGACGGAAGTGCAGCTCGGCGAAGCGGTTGTCGATCTTTTCGGCCGCAGCGTATCGCTCCGCGGCCCGGTCGTATTCGCCGGATTCCTGTAGGGCGACCGCGTCGCGGTAGAGTTTCTCCCAGCGGTCGCGATCGACGGTGGAAAGGTCTTCCCGATGGGTGCTGTGCAACGGCGGGCAGTCCTTGAGGTTGGTCAGCACGGTCGAAACGATCACCGGCAGGCCGGCGGTGCGGCCTTCCGCGCAGATGTCCTCCAGGTTGGCCGTGAAGTTGTCGTAAACGGCGTCCAATTTCGGGTCGTCCGCAGCGACGCGGTGTTCGAGGAACATCCCCATCCCACCCCATTCCTTCCTGGCCTCGGGGTCTTCGCCGTCAATTGCCCGGATCGTGTTGCCGATCAATTGCCCCAGCCGGGTCGAGCCGACGTAGATGCTGGCCCTGATCAGAGTCAGCGAGGTGCTGGGGCTTTCAAAGATGGTACCGGCACCGTACGGGCCGACGACCTCGTTGTTGCCCAGGTAGACGACGTACAGGTCGCCCTCGAAGTCGCCGCATTGCTTGACGACCGGCAGGACCACGTGTGAATTGATCGCAACCGCCGCCGTGTCGATTACTTCAAAACGCGTCTGGGGATACCGGTCGTTGAGCATCGCCTCGAGGATGCGGCTGAAACTGAATGCCGGGTCCGGTACGCCCTGGGCGGCCGAGCCGCCAAAGACGAACACCCGATAGGTGTTGTCGGGCTTGTCGGCGGAAATGACCGTTTGAATGGGCGTGCGCGCGAGTTTCGGCCCGAAGTACGGCTGGCTGAATTTTGGGTTCGACAGGTACGCGTCGCCCTTTTCGGCCTTGATGAAATACGATGTGTCGTATCCGTAGCCGAACAACCAGAGCACCAACTCGAAGACGGCAAGAAAGAGCGTGGGGGCAAGCACCACGGCCAGGAGCCTGGCGCCCCACTTGCGCAGCCGCGGAAAGCGTCGCCGACCGCCGACGTCCGGCGCCTTAGAGGCAGACTGTACCGCGGTTCTCTTTCGGCGCTTCCTTCCGGTCTTATTCTTCTTCGTCATGTCCCCTTGCCGTTGACCTCCCGTGCCCCAACTCCGCCTGAGAAGAAGGAAGTAGACCAGTCCAATTCTATCACCGTGTCGCCCCGCGTCGAGGGGGGGCTTGCGGATGAACTCCTACGCAACGATTCACCAGAGCCCAATCGTTGCGGGGCCCTCGTAATTCGCAGCTACCTTACGATGGATCGCGTTGCCACCCGGCGGGCAACCGCTTCAGTAGCTGGATTCGCGAGAATTCAGTAGCTCACGCAGCGCGTCCGCCAGACGCTCGTAGTCGGCCGAGTGGTTGTATGCCTGGGCCGAGATCCGCAGCAGCTTCTGGGGTGCGGACGGCCAGTGGAAGACTGGCACCTCGATGCCGAATCGCTCGAATAGCGCGATCTGCAGCCGGTGAACCGGCGAGATCGCAGAACTCCGGTCCAGTGTGTCGGCGTCCGGGGGGTCGTCGGGCAACCGCAGTGCGGCCATCGAACCGATCATCGCTTCGTCGCATACCGGCTCCAGGGCCAAGGTCTCGCAGAGCAACTGCCGCCCGGCAAGGGCAAGCCGCCGGTTGCGACGCATCAGCCCTTGTAGGCCGCTTTCACTGGGAGTAATACTGTCACTGGGAGTAATACTGTCACTGGGAGTAATACTGTCACTGGGAGTAATACTGTCACTGGGAGTAACAACGTCGAGTTGCTCGAGAAAGCGGATCGCCTCGCCGACGCAAAGCCAGGGCGTCGGGTCGTCGGTTCCCGGCCAGTCGAAGGTGGCCTGCAGGCGGGTGTAGCCGGGCCGGGCCATGTTGTATCCGTGACTGATCACCGCCGGCTCGATGCCCTGCTGCCGGTCCGGGCGGACGTAGAGGAAACCGGCCCCCTTAGGCGAGCAGAGCCACTTATGGCAATTGCCTGCGTAGTACGCCACGACCGTTTGCGACAGTTCCAGCGGAACCATGCCCGGGCCATGGGCGCCGTCGACCAGCAGGTCTACCCCCCGTTGGTGTAGCTGCCGGGCAATCTGCTCGATCGGAAAGACGATGGCCGTGGGGCTGGTGATGTGATCGATCACGGCCAGCCGCGTCCGCTCGGTCACGCGCTCAAGCAGGGCGTCGACCACCTGCGCCGGCGAGCGGACCGGCAGCGGCACGGCCGCGATAACGACGCTGGTCCCGGCCCGTTGGGCCACGAAATCGACCACGTTGCGGCAAGCGTTGTAGTCGTGGTCGGTTACCAGCAGCTCATCGCCCGGCCCCAGCGGCAAGCTCCGCAGCACGGCATTGACGCCGGTGGTGGCGTTGCGGACAAACACGACGTCGTCCGGCTCGGCACCGATCACCCGGGCGAGCATCTTCCGCGACTCGTCCAACAACGGCTGCATGCGACGCAGGAAGAACTGCACGGGCTCCCGCTCCAACTCTTCTCGCAGCTCCTGCTGCCGCCGCAGCACAGGCCGGGGACAGGCCCCGAACGAACCGTGGTTGAGCATCGTCACATCGGGATCGAGGCCCCATGCGTCGGCCCGATAGGGGGGCTGGCGATCGTCTCGTTTCTCAGTCATATAGCCATTGTGACCGCCACGCCGGACGGATCAACGGGGGGCCCGCCGCCGGTCCTTGCCGGATTCTCGGCCAGCGATTAAGATCGCGTGCAACGCACCGATTATTGTAGGGTGCGTGCAACGCACCACAATATACGGTACACGTGCGAACACCCGACAGGTGCGTTGCACGCACCCTACCCCCCGGAGCACGGATTGCCATGGCTACCGTTGAACGCAGCGACGCTGCCCACTCGGGCGGTCGGGTGACCTCGGAAATTCTCGACCGGCTACCCCCGCAGGACCTTGATGCGGAAAAGGGCGTGCTCGGGAGCCTGTTTCTGAAGGCGGACATGTGCGACGACGTCGCGTTGATCGTGCGCCCCGAGGACTTCTACGCCGACGCCAACCAGAAGCTGTTCGCCCAGATGCTGGCGATGCATGAGGAGGGCAAGGCGATCGACGCCGTGTTGCTGGCCGAGCGGCTGAAGGCGGAAGGCGAGTTCGAGGCCATCGGCGGAAACGCTTACCTGGCCGAGATCGCTCAGGGGGTGCCGGTTGCCGCCCACGCCGTCTACTACGCCCAGATTGTCCGCAAGAAGTCGATGCTCCGCGCACTGATCCACAGCAGCACGGAGATCCTCCGCGACGCCTACGATTCGTCTACCCCCCCGGAGGAACTTGTCTCTCAGGCGGAACAGAAGATCTTCGCCGTCCACGACGAGCGCAGCAGCAATCAGATCACCAACATCCGCGACCTGATGATGGAGGCCTTCGACCGGATCGACGCCCGGCTCGCAGGCACCGAAGGCGTCGGCGCTCCGACCGGGTTTACCGACCTGGACCGCCAGACGGGCGGGCTACACGCCTCGGAGTTGGTCATTCTGGCGGCCCGGCCGAGCATGGGTAAGACCGCACTGGCGATGAACATCACCGAATAC
>JABMRB010000433.1 GCA_013202865.1 Candidatus Nealsoniibacteriota bacterium
ACCACGGACTTCATAGTCGTTGGATTGCTGAAGCATCCGAAGAATATCGGGCCCCACGGCTTTACGGAACTACCCTACCCCCCAGCAGCGGACGAATCCTCGCCGCCCCGATCTGCATTCCAAAATCGGTGGTTTCTTGGGATGTTCTGGAAAAGGCATGGCTTGCATGTCATCTGAAATTCACCGTTCAGACCAGCATTGAATTGAACCGTCCTGCATGGCCATGTAAACCTTGCTGTTGGCGGCGGAAATTCCATCAAATACGGGTGGAGAGGAAAGTGCGTAGTCCGATGTCGTCTTTCCTTCGTTGGCGGAAATGATCCTGAGCGTCGAGCCGAGCTTTCCTTCGTAAGCATCTTGAGACGTTATCCAGTCCCCTCTTGCGCCGGCAACGAGCAGCATCTTGTCGTTATGGGCCAGGAGCATGGCACGCACCTGCAAATCGGCAGCTATCGACCATTGATATGTTAGCGATCTTGTCCTTTCTTCATTCTTGGACCTGCGACCGCTTGTCTGCTTGCCAGCCGTCTCGTCGGCGATGCCATATTTCTTGGCGCGGAAAAGGAACTCCCTTTCACCGGCGGCGTACATCTGGTGGGCATTTCCCGGGCTTGGCGGATATTTGTCGCGACCGAAGCCGAAAATGGAGTCAACGCCAATCGACATGATTCGCCCGCTCGGTCGGGAATTACCGGCCCAGGCCCACCCCTGTGCACCAGCGACGTAGTGGCTTCCGTAGAGCCAGTAGGTCCTTCGGAACCATGAGTCATCCAGGAAGCCCGTTGCCGAGAAAAGGTGATCGATGTTCTGTTCCGTACTCTTCCCCTGCAAATCGAACGTGTAATGTCGCATGAAGACCCGTTGACCGTCGCATGAAAGCACGTCCGGCTTTGCTCCTTCCATATCCAGGCGAGTGGCCATGCGACCCCCGATATCCGTGGGCGGTATGGCATCGGCAAGGATCGGCGGTTGCGACCCGTCCTCGCCGATCATGAAGACCTTGGTCACGGATAACTGTGTGCCGGTTTCGGGATCCAGCCGGTAAACGAAGAGCCCCCCATCAAGGAAAGAGGAACGGCCGGCAACGAACCAGAGCACGTCGCGTTGAACAAGCGTGCTTCCGTGTACCGGCCAGACAGACTCGACCTGATTGTATGAGACGAGACGGCTATCCCTCGGTGCTGCACGGAATCGCCATACCACTTCACCGTCGGAGGCCCGCAGGTTGTACACGTATCCGTCACGGCATCCGAAGATCACCATGCCTTTGTGGCACGTAGGAGCAGAGTCGACCTTGCCGCCTAGATTGTAACTCCAAAGGAGTTCGCCGCTATTCGCATCCATGGCATGCAACTCGTGATGGTCCGTCGATACGGTAAATAGACGGCGCCGGGAGATCACCGGCTGGGTGAGTTTGCCGACAAGTTGCGTTTTCCAAGCCGGCTTCAATGTTGTGGGAAGCTCGCCTGCATAGCGTCCACTACGTGCGGCATCCCCGCGATAGGTTGGCCAGCTTTCGGAATTTCGAGAGTGTCCATCCCCGGTCTTTCCAAAGGCGGGCCCCCGCAGCAGCTTCGTTTCCTTGCCGGTCGGTTCCGGATCGGGATTATTCCTGGTCGGCGCCACCGCGAGGAATCCGCTCAGCTTGGCCTGCATGTAGCAGGCGCACGGATGGGGCGGCGCGTAAATCAAACCATTGGCCGGCATGAATCCATAGACGCAGGCGCCGCGGATCCAACTGTGATGCTTGACGTCGCCGCTGTTGGTGTCGATCAATTCGATGCCGGGGAAGCCCGTCAGGATATAGTCGCCCGATGCGCGTGGCATGTGACACCGGTGATGCATGACCCCGTATCCTTGCTCACCGTAGATGGGCAACTCTTTGCGGATCTTGCCCGTGCGAAGGTCATAACCCACAAAGGTGCGGTTGGCCTTGCCTGGAATTCTCTTTCTCCCCGGCCGGTATGGTTCGCTCGCGGTGTCGACGTCCCAGATCAGGTTGTTCAGGATGAAGATGCTCGCAGGCGATTGGAATCCGCCCTTGGCACATCGCGCCGTCCAGAGTTCACCGCCACTGGCCGCATCCAGAGCTTTTAATGCCCCGTTGAGTGCGACGTACAGAATATCCTCGTGAAGGATGACGGTCGGGCTGTGGAACGTGGTCGTTCGCGGATTCCGGTCTGCCAGTTTCCTTTCCCAAATCGTTGCACCCGTGTTCAGGGGCAGACATTTGGCTTCAGCGGCGGCCAAGAAACACAGCCGTTTCTCGTCGGCGACGACGGTCAGAGGAACCAAGTCGTCGCAATCCGCATGCCACAAAGTCTTGTCTCTGTCTACGTCTATGACGGTGATCGTTTTCTCGGAGCGAACTGCCAGAACTCGTTCTTCAAGGCCGATATCCGGGCGGTACGCGGGCATGCGTCCCTGGAAGGCGACTGTGTTGTCGTTGTTGCTGGAGACTACAATGAGCTTTCCGTCGACCTGAAGAATCTCTTCGGCATGCTGTGTGTCGCTGTAGGTCGAAAGAACCTTGCCCGTGGCGGCGTCAAGCTTACTGACAGGCGCGTCGAGGGCGAGCGTGACGTAGACGCAGTCGTCATCTGCGACAAGCCTGCGTAGCAGTTGCACCGGGCCGCTCTTCAGCGGGAAGAGACGAGCGTGCCAACTCTCGATCGGTTTCTTCCACAGCAGCACTCCGTTGAACGCATCGCGGGCAGTCAGATACCATTTGCCGGGCAGATAAATGGAAGCCAGCGGGCCTTCGTCCATGATTGAGAAAACACGGCCGCCGGAGGAAACGACGGCGCTGACGCTGGACATGTTCTCGTGACTGCGGCTAAACAGCGGCCCCGCCTCCCACTGCAGGTGTCGCGGAGGACCGATCCCGCGGTCGTTGCCCGTGTTGATGCCCGTGGAGTCGTACAGATGGTGGGTCCACTGGTCGATCTCTTCAGGCCACGGTTTGACGGTCTTTTTCCACCGGCCGTTCTCTCTCGCATAGGCCGTACCACCGGGAGCCAATACGCGAACGACCTCGTTCATGGAAGTCGCACCCGGGGCCTCGATTACCACGAGGTTCACCGAGTTGCCGATGTTGGGTAGCCGCTTGCCGGACCATTGGATCACGGAAACCTTGCCGTGAAGGCCACTGGATCGGATGTACCGCCGAGCCGCTTCGATCTTGGCCGCGTCGGTCTCCAGCCCCTCGACCAGATACGCGTCGCCGGCGCAGAGTGCCGCGGTGAGCTTGCCGTCTCCACAGCCGAGGTGGATGATGAGTCCGCCCTGAACATCGGTCTCGGCAAGGATCCGGCGGGCCAGATCGGCCTGCTCTACGTTGCGTGCTTCGGCGCCAAAGCCAATCGAGTGTGCCTGGCAGCACACGACGAGAATCAGCAAGAGAAGGGCTGCGCAGGGATGGTTTCTGTCAAGCACGATTCGTCCTCTATTGCATAGACATTTTATGGCCGTGGCACCGATGCCTAAGTTTCGCCGCAGTCTACCAGCGCCAACATGGGTGGGCAAGGAAGAGAGCCCCCGACTTGCCAGGCATGCCCGAGAAAACGTTGGATTGATCGGGCGCCTCGATCACGACCCTGGCGGGGGGTGGTTGTCTAACCGTTCCAAATCGCCTGGCACGACCGTTTCTCGGCACGATTCCGGCGCCTCGAAAAACGTGTACCAAGTTGCGGGGATCGCCCTCAAAGACGCCGGCCCGCTGATGGGGGGCAGGGTCGTTCCTTTATCGGTCGTTATTTGGCCTGTCCGAGAAATCAAATCGGGCTTCCGACGGCTTTCTGAGACGGCGACCCGCGAACTCCTGTTTCGCTCAGCGGTCGTGAACACCGCCGCACGTAGCTACCATCGCATCAGCATCGCCTGCCTATTCCTTTTCTACGGTCTGTGGCTTTTTGCCCCGCTCAATTTGAAACAGTAGCGTCCAGAGCCGATATCGAACGTCACCCAGTCGACATCCCGGCGGGCGTCGGCGACTCCCGCGACACCATCGATATAGAGATCGTTTTTCCAAATGGCTTTGCCGCCCTCGGTGACTGCAAACTCCTTCAGGCCGAGCGTGGGCACACACACTTTGGCTGTCGAGTTGACGGGTATCTCGATCTTAAGCACGAACGAATCTTTTGTTCGCCTCCAGCTCGACGAGATGATACCTCTGACCGTCTTGATCGAGGCCTCGGCGTGGGTCATGTCTCCGACTACGTGCGGGCGGATTTCGATCTGGCGAAAGCCGGGCGTCATTTGAGCCGGTCCGTAGTACTCCGGTCCCCGGATTCCGGCAAGGTCGTTGTAGAAGAACTCGTCGATGGTTGCCCACATGATCATGCTGTCGGCCGCCGTGGCTCCGTTGGAGTAGATGCGTCCGCCCCAGGATTCCCAGATCGTGGTGGCGCCTTGTTCTATCATGTAACCCCAGCCGGGATGAGTCTTCGCCGTGGCCACACGATACATCAGGTTTGCGTGACCCGCCGCGGC
>JABMRB010000434.1 GCA_013202865.1 Candidatus Nealsoniibacteriota bacterium
GGTCGAGGTACTCCGAGGGCGTTACCCACTGGAACTCCGGGTACGCGCGGGCCGCCTCGCGGAAGAGCAGGTCGAGGCACCTCGGCCCTTCGAACCACCAGTGGCCGAACAGCTCCGCGTCGTAGGGCGAAACGATGACCGACGGAAACGGCATTTGGTGCCTTGATCGCGCGGCCTGATCGCGACACCGGGCGGCGAAATCCTGCGCGTGGCTGTAGGCGGTGCCGGCGGCCCAATCGGGGTTGTAGAGGTGCTTGTTCTCGCCCGGCCCGGTGATCCGGTTGTACTTGATACCGGTTGGTGTTTGAATTCCTTGCGCGTATCGGAACGGATCGAGGTAGTGGTCGTCCAGCTCGAATCCGATGTCGCGGTAGTATTCCCGATAGGTGAAGTCGGCCGGATAGCCCACGCTGCTGCTCCAGACGAGCCTGGAGGTGGTCGGGTGGCGTCCGAACGCGGCCACGCCCGACGGACAGCAGACCGGGGCGTTGACGCCGAAGAGCGACCGAGGGTTGGCGTTTTCGACGCCGTGCGAATCGACGACGCAGTAGCGTACGCCCGCTTCGGCCAACACGTCGTCGAGCCCCGGATAGTAAGCACACTCGGGGACCCACATGCCCTTGGGCCGATAGCCGAAGATTCGCTCGTGCTCCTCGGCGGCCGTGAAGACCTGGGCGCGAACGGCATGCGGTTCGGAATCCAACAGCGGCAGGAACCCGTGCGTTCCGGCGCAGGTGATCAGTTCGAGTTGTCCGCTTTCGACGAACTCGGCGAACGTCGCCGCCAGCCGCGTACCGCAGCGCTCGACAAACGTCTCCCGCGCTTCCTGGAACAGCCGCAGGTACATGCGGGCGAGGAAGTGGACGTCGTGCCAGTCGCGGGTCCGATCGCATTCCTTCTCGGCTAGCCGGATCATCATATCCAGATGCCGCACACAACGGGCCCGCAGCAGCGGGTCCTCCATCATGTTCGCCAGCGTCGGCGAGATCGACAGCGTCAGCCGGAAGGGCGTGCCCTCGTTGCGCAGGCTGTCGAAGAACTTGATCAGCGGGATGTACGTTTCGGTAACCGCCTCGAAGAACCAGCGTTCTTCCAGGAAGCGTTCCTGTTCCGGGTGCCGCACGTAAGGCAGGTGGGCATGCAGGATGATCATCAAGTATCCGTTTGGCATCAACTCGCTCCATCTGGCCGGCTGATCGATTGTAGGGTGCGTACACGCACCGGTACGGGATGTTGTGGTGCGTTTCACGCACCCTACGAACTCTCACGAAACGTGTTGCGAGCCGCGGGGCTTGCCCCCGCGCACGTCTCTGGGCTTACCCCCGCGCGCCCGATGCACGGTCGCCGCGCTCTCATCGCACCGCCATAGCCCCGGGCCAAGCCCGGCCTTTTGCTGGGGGATTTCTTGTGTCGCTGCGGCACGTTCATCGAGCAGAAGCGGTCCGTTGACCGGGCCTCGCCACGCAAGCCGATCGCGGAGTTGCTCTGCGTCGAGTGCCAGCAGGGGGCTGATCTCCAGCGGCACGCTCACCGACCGGTCGCTGTGGCGGGGCACCGGCACATCAATGCCTTCAAGCCACGTTGCGTACAGGTTCGACATCGCCTGTCGCACCGAGGCGGGTGAGCTGTCTCCCTCGGCGTTCTTCAGCGGCTCGAACTCTTCGCGGCGGTCGGTCTCGACGAGCAGGGCCTTGCGGGCTAACGGGAGGGCGTCGAAGACGAACATCTCGAACTTCACGGCGTTGGGTTCCGTCGGTTCGACGGTTTTCCCCCGGTCGTCGAGGTAGGGCACCTTCTTGATCGCCCGATGGCACGGAAGCTTCACGCCATCGGCCGTCAGCCGCTGGAGGAAGGAGAGCGTGAAGAGATGGACGGCGATGTTTCCGGCCCAAATCTCCAGTTTGCCGTCCGCCGAACGTCGCCCGGCGACCTCCTCGGGCAAGTCGCTGTATTCGATCAGCCGCAGCCGCCCGTTGACTTCGACCACCACGCCGAGCTTCTCCTCGGGGTACGTTTTGCGGACCACTTTCAGCGAGAGTTCGGAGGCGGCGCGGATGTGGTGTCCCAGGTAGGCGGGATCGGCGACCTTCACCAGCGGATTGTCTACCTGATAGTAGAAGACGTGTTCGATGCCTCGGCGTTGCATGTCGGCGAGGTGTCCGCCGCCGGCCAACGCCTCGAGCACGCCGCCGTGACCGTTGGGGCTGGCGGCAATGCGGTGTTTCTGAGTCATCAGCAGTTTTCCGGTCCGGCGGTCCAGCACGGGCATGGTGCCTTGCTGGAAGAAGATAACCTGATCGGCGTCCAATCCGAACATCGCGTGCTCGGCGAAGAATTCGCGGGTTGCCTCGTCGTTCTCGGGGCTGGTCATGATGTACAACGGCAGCGGTGCCCGATAGCGGCGCCCGATCGCCAGGATCTTCTCGGCGTGGATCTGGAAGAGACTCCTGTTGGAGACGGGCCCGATGGGAAACGTGCCTTTGGGGCCTTCGTGTCCGAGCCGTGTTCCGTTTCCGCCGGCGACCAGTACGACGGCTACTTGCCCGGCTCGCAACGCCTGTTGTCCGAGTTGGATGGCGTTGATTCCCGGCCCGTCTTTGCCTGCGACTGCGATCGCCGGATGGATCGCGTCGGGCGACGGCAAACGGGAGACGTCGTCCGAGGAAGCACGGGCGAAGAGGCGTTGCAACAATTGCAAGTCGAGTTGCTGCACCTGGCGGCCGAGTTGCTTCCGCTGCCGCACGGCCAATTCCTGCCACCACCGCAGGACGTGCTCTTGTTTCCAAGGCGTCAGGCAGTAGTGCAACAGATCGTGGCGGTCGTCGGCGGAGTTCATCAAGTTACGCCCTTGTGTGACGGAAACGTGTTAGTACCACAGCGGAGAGTTTGCATAGTATGGAGACTTATGCGGTTCTTACACGGAAATCTGCACGCCGATCGCTTCTTCGATCTGCGCGATCACCTTGTTTTCGCTGTAGCGATCGTCCAGTTTGATGTGTCCCTCGCGGGCAATCGCCTGCGCAAGCAGCGGATTGGACAGGACGCGGTCGATCCCCGCTGCCAGGTCGTGCTCGTTAGGTTCGACGAGCAGGCAATTCTGTTCGTGTTCGAGCAGCGTCGGGGCGGCCTCGCGGGTGGCGATGACCGGACGGGACGCCGCCCAGGCTGCCTCGATCGGCCACCATGGCGTCGCATCGATACTGGGAACGACGATCACGTCGGCCGAGTGAATCAACTCATACAACTCATGGTCTGCCAGATGGCCGCTGATTCGCACGGCGTGGTCCAGCAGCAGGTATCGCGAGAAGACTCGTAGCGGCCACAGCAGCTCACCGTCGCCGACAAAGATGCAACGGGCCTGCCCGTGCTCCTCGAGGATCGCCGGCATGGCTTTCATCAACAGGTTCGGGCCGTAACGCTCGTCCAGGTCGCCGATGTAGAGGATCGTCGGGTCGACCGGGCCGATCGAGAACCGCTGCTTGACCTCGGCCGGATCGACGTCGAACCGGAAACCGGCCATCGGAATCTCCGAGCAGGCGTCGACGATCCGATCGGCACACTCGGGCACGCAATCGCGGACGACTTCGGCGGTACCCGGATTGTGGATGATGATCGAACTTGCCTCGCGTAAGGCGGCCAGTTCGGTTTCTTCGATCCACTCGGCGGCCCCGCTGCCGACGCTGCCTCGTTGGCGCTCCATCGAATGCAGCGAGACGGTCGATCGGATGTTTTTGATGCCGTGCAGCAAGGAGACGGCCGGGAAGGCGGACCACTCGTGTCCCATCACGGTGATCCCGTCCGACGCGTCGTGGAACATTCGCAGGAACGAATTGGACGCGCGGCGCGTGAATTCGTGAACGCTCTGGATCAGGCCGTTCCGCTGGCAGACACCTACCGGGTGGCAGTGGATCCCCGGCGTGTCCAGCTCGAAAGCGTGTCGCGAGAAGATGTGGACGGGCATCTGCCGCTTGGCAAGTGCGCGGGCGGATTGCTCGACGAATCGCCCGACGACGCTGTCCGGCTCTTCGTAGCAAAACATCGCCAGGACGTGTTGCCGGTCACCTCGCGATTCGGTGTCGCCGGGAATTGTCCCGTCGCCCGGAGTAGCGCCGTCGTCGGGAGTGAAGGCCTCGTCGAATCGCAGGTGTTCCTTGAACTCCACGCCCGGCCGGCCGACCGTGACTTGCTCGACGCCGGTTGCAGTGCCGGTTAAAGTGCCGGTTACAGTAGCCATGAATGGGTTCCTCTCGTCACTCGGTAGTGTCGTATTGTCGAAAGCCGAGGTGCCCCCGGGGGCTTGTCTGCAAGTCACCCGGACGTTTTCGTCAATTGCGGAAAACAGGCGGCACAAAGCTCCAAATATCGGTGAGCGACTTCGCTCCAGTTGAGAATGAAGCCGTCACTGCACATTCCTTCTTGTCCCATCTGCCGGGCATGGAC
>JABMRB010000435.1 GCA_013202865.1 Candidatus Nealsoniibacteriota bacterium
ATCCCCGCCAATGGGACGACCGCCTGCTCAAGGCCGATCCCCCCAGCTTCTACCAGCACGTGGGCCTCTACGCCTACCGCCGCGATTTCCTGCTACGATTGGCCCAGATGCCGCCATCGAAGCTGGAGGAGATCGAAAGACTGGAACAACTACGAATCCTCGAAGCGGGACACCGCATCGTCGTCGGCGTCGTCGACGAACCGACCTTCGGCATCGACACGGCCGAGGACTACCGAGCGTTCGTCGAGCGAAGTAGCTGACGGCGATGGGGGCAGCAGGTGAGAGTGGAACCGCTTCGAGGTTTGCCCGTGGCGGAGGCATCCCGTCGATATCAGTGATGCCCCCTTTTTCTCGGCATGGCGACGAGGCCGATGAACCCGGCCAACAGCATCGCGAGCGTGCCCGGTTCCGGTACCGGGTTCGGTTGGGCTTCCGCCGACGTATAGCCGCTGTTGCCGAAACCCGCCCGCAGCGCCGCCCAGTCGGAGAGCCAGACTTTGTCGTCGATCCAGGGATCGGTGTTGCCGTCGGTCCATTTCTTCCCGGTGCCGGAGTTGCCGAAGTTCGCCCGCAATGCGGCCCAGTCGCTCAGCCAGACTTTCCCGTCGCCGTCGGCGTCACCGCCGAGGGCAAGGAACAGTTCCAACTCGACGCCCGTGGTGGATGGCCCGGCGTCGGGTGCCGGCAGAGAGTGGACGTCTCGCAGGAAGACGCCTTGGCCGACGTGTGCCAGCGCGGTGGTTCCGGGCGCCGGCACGACGTCGTCGAACGTGTAGCCCGTGCCCGACGCAACGTCGCCGATCGCGCCGCCCGACGTGTTGGTGACGATCGTCTGCGAGACGTTGTCCCAGAAGCCGTTACTGGTACGGCCCGTGCCGACGACGGCAAGGGTGCCGCCGAGTCGCAGCGCGCCGGCCCCGGAAACTTCGATCACGTCGGCCTCAGCGTCGAGCCCGGCCAGACTAACTTCGGCCCGGTAGGTTGCGGTCTCGCTCAAGACCAGTTCCCCGTCGCCGACGGTCATCTTGGCGACGCCACTACCCAGGCCGCTACCAACGTCGAGCGTCCCGCCCACCTCCCATCTGCCGTCGACGGTCACGCCGTCGGCGATGGAAGCATCTTGGAACATGTATTTGGTGTCTCGGAAGGTCGCGGTGCCGACGCCGTCAACAACCGTCAGGTCGCGCATCGCAACGGCCATGGCGTTCGTCGTCGCAGTGACGGCCGCATCGCCTGCAATGACCAGATCGGTCGAACCCGTCTGCATGATCGTACTGGCGATATCGGTCTGGTACAGGGCGGCCACCGCGGCGGGGTCCAATGCGGTATTCCAAACACCCACGTCGTCCATCAGGCCGCTGAATCCATACCCCTTGACGGGATCGTACCCCAATAGCAGGTTCTTCGCGGGATCGTGGGGCAAGTCGCCCACGTCGGCGCCGGGGCTCGCAACGCCGTTGACGTAGAGTGTCCCCGTGCCGGCCTGATGGGTGTATGCGAGATGGAACCAGGCGTCTAGGGGCGGCGCGGGCGCGGTCGCACCCGAGTTGCCGCCGCCTCGGTAGAAAGCCAGATTGTTTCCCTCGACGTACCGCACGACGTATTCCTGGAAGGAGTCCTTGGCGACGATCGCCGAGTAGGCGTCGATATTGGCGTCCGCCTTGACCCAGGCGGCCCAGGTCATGTCACCGCTGCCGACGTTGAAATCGTCGTTGTCGGCGATTTCGACGTAGTCGAGCCGTCCGAATCCCATCACCACACCGCGCTGGGGATCGGTCACCGGTGCAACGCCGACGAGCGTGCCCGTGTTGTCGTTGCCGTCCGGGCTGGAGTCCTGCGCGGTGCCGTCGTCGAACGTATAGAACGCCACGGCGCCGACGAGCACGGCGGGTGGCCCGGCCACATCCAACACACCACCGTCGAGTGTGAGCGTCGCGGCAGATGCCAGGCTGGGGCCACCCGGCGCTTCGCTTACCGAGAAATGGGACGCACCGGTAAGCGAGTATCGAATCCGCCCGAGCTGCAAGGAGTCGCGCACGACCACGTCGTGCCCGTCGAGCGTTAGCGACCCGCCGGTAACGGTCAATCGGGCGACGTCGACCGCACCGGTCATCGCCACGGTGCCCTCGGCCACGGCCACCTCACCGCTGCCGGTGACGTGGCCGGCGACGTTCAACGTGTATCCGTCGGTCGTTTGCAGTGTCAACGTGTTTGGGCCGAGCTGGACGTTCCGAGTTCCGGGCGAGCCGAGCGTGACGGCCACCGGATCGGTCGAGCCGACGCCGCCGGAGCCGGCGACCAGCGAGCCGTCGGCATGCAGGACGATCGCGTTGCCGGAGTAGTCGGCAGCCGGTTTCCCATGCTCGCCGGCCAGCACGACCTGACCTCCATCCAATCGCACCGTGGCGCGGCCCATGGGACCGTGGGAACTCACGGCGACAAGCCGGCCCTGCCGTACGTCGAACGTGGTCTGGTCCAGGCCCCCGTTCTCGCCGGTAAGGATCAAATCTGCCGGGCCGGTCTTGGTGAAGGTGACGACCCGCTGTGGACTGCCGTCGAGACCGTTCAGCGTCGTCGGCACCTCCGCGTCGATACCTACTGCGGCGCCGGCCATGAGAACGCTCGATGTCGCAAAACTGATCCCTTCACGGGCACCCGTTGTCGTGAGCATTCCTTCTTGCATCTCGAGCCGGCCGAGTCTGGCGTTGTGGTCGGTGGCCACATCAAGGGTTGACGGGCCGCGGACGCTGATCGCAACTTTCTCGTGCAAGTCCAGCGCCGGCAACTCGATCAGATCGATGTCGGCTCCACCCCATATACCGAACTGCGACTCGTCGCTGGGATCGACCACGTGGGTCAACTGTCCCCAGACTTCATCGTGCGTGCCGGCAAACGCGCCTTGGCGGAAGCGGACCTCGATCGCGTCCTCGCCGTCCTTCTCGTAGAAGGGGATTGCCACGTCGTACGTGCCGGCGGCTAGTGTCACGCTGCCGACGCGACTCTGCTCGGGATGGAGCCCCCGGTTATCGACGATCATTTGCCAGTCGGCCGTGCCGGGGTCGGAATCCACGTCGATCCAGAACGCGCTGCCGTCGTCGCTGGCAGTCCCCAGCGTGAGTTCACCTGCTTCGATCGGCGCGCCGGAGCCGGACGGGGCAACGGTCATCGTGCCGTGCCAAAGCGCGGCGAAGAAATCCTGACCGGTTACGCCTTGCGACCGCGCGTTCATCTCGTTCGTGTCGTAGCTAAGTGCCCGATCGAGCGGGTTTTGGCCCTCGCCCGGCAATCGCGCCAACAGGCCCGGATTGACGTCGATCGATTCCGCGGTACCCAGCAGCGGATCCAGTTCGATCGCTACTATGTTCGGGTTCATTCCGAACGTCGCACCGTCGAACCACGCTTCGGTCAGGCCCGTGCCTTGTGTGACAATAGGCACGTTCTGCAATCGCAGCGTGGTGCCCTCGAACAGCGTTACCTGCGCGGCGTCGGCCAGCGGGTTTGCGCCAACGGCCGACAGGGTGCCGGCGGTCACGTCGATCCGCGCGGCGTCGAGCCTGCTGCCGCCTGCCGTGTTGTCGAGCAAGAGCGTTCCCTGGCCTTGCTTGTCGAGTGTTGCCGGGTTGCCGCCGTAGTCGATCCGGTCGACCGTCAACGTACCGCTGTGGACGTTGAGAGTTGTGTTCCCGATCGTGGTGACATGGTCGATCCTTCCTCCACCGGCCGTCAACGTGGCACCGTCGCGAAGTTCGAGCATGGCGCCGACGGCAAAGTCGGCCGTATCCGTAACGTTTAGCGTGGAGCCGTCGCCGATCGCAATCGCGCCGCGCTGGACCAAGAGCGACAGTGCCTGGCGAACCACCGGCGAACCGGGCGTCCCGACTTCAACGGTGGCCTTATTGTCCGCGTCGAGCACGGCATGGACCATCGCGCCGGGCACGTGGGGCACCGGCGTGTTCGGGGTGGCCGGATCGCGCCAGCGGGAGTAGCCCGAGCCGTCCAGATCGCTCCACTCGCCATCACCTGCGTCGTCCCAAATGAGCGTTTGCGCGGGCAGCGAGGCCACCGCGTCGACGAACGTTTCGGCGATCCGAAACCGGTCGACAACCGTCGTATCACCCGGCTCGTGGAACGCCTTGCGGATCACGAAGAACGCGTCGGAAGAAAGGTCGAGCCCCGAGTTGCCGTCGACGGTCACCGAGGGATTCGCCGCCTCGGACAACGACGTGGGATCCACGAACAGCGTCAACTTATCGTAGGTACCGCCGCCGGTCTTCTCGGCCTTGAGCACCAGCAGGTAGGTCTTACCGACCTCGGGCTGAACCGAAGTGCCCATGGAGTTATCGGCCGGTGTGCCGTGGCGGACCTGGAACTCACCGTCGCGGTTGATCGCACTGACGGTCGGGTTGTCGGGCCCGTTGAGCAATCCGAACTGCAGGAAGTCGTCGCCCGTGCCCACCGGATCGTTGTCGACCGTGTCTCGGTAGAGGAGACTCATGTAGAAGGTGCCCGGCTGCGGCGGTATGGGCCGAGTCGAGATCACGTCGATTTCGCCCTCGGTGAAGGCGTATTGAAGTGCCCGGTCGCCACCGTCGATGAGGATCTCACCACGATAATAGTCGAGTCCGCCGTCGACGGTCGTGACTTCCGGTCGGCGCGCCTCCGTGCCGATGTCCCAAGGCCCCAGCCAACCGCCACCTCCGTCGAGCCCGTGTAATGGGTCGCCGACGTTGTAGTCCTCGAAACTCTCGACGATCACCGCGCCCCGCCCATCGGCAGCGAGCAGCAACATGGCCGCAACCATCGCAGCGCAGCATCGCTTCATCGTGTTTCTCCCAAGGACATGGCGCTGACAACACAAAGCCGCGACCGTTGGTCGCGAACAAG
>JABMRB010000055.1 GCA_013202865.1 Candidatus Nealsoniibacteriota bacterium
CGCTTCTTGAACCGGTTGGCCAGCTTGTGCAGCGTTTCGGAAACGTCGGTTTCGCCGCCGGGGGCGATTTGTTCTAGTTGCCGCATCATCTCGTTGAAGTGTCGCGGCGAACTGCGGGCCGGCATGTCGAGCCTGACCTCCGTGTCGAACGTGGTCAACCCGACCGAATCCTGCTGCCGGGTCATCAGGTACGAGAGCACGGCCGTGAGGTACGAGCCGTACTGGAGTTTCGTCAGCTTGTTCTCGTGGCTATAGCCCATCGACCCGCTGGTGTCCAACAGGATCTGCACCCGCATGTTGGTCTCTTCTTCGTACTGCTTGATATACATCCGGTCGGTCCGGGCAAGCATCCGGTAGTCGAGGTGGCGGGGGTCGTCGCCGGCGGTGTACTCGCGGTGCTCGGCAAACTCGACGCTGAAGCCCTTGTACGGACTGGAGTGCAGCCCGCTGATGAATCCCTCGACCACACCCCGGGCGACGACCGAGAGATTCTTCACGCGGGCCAGCGCCTGCGGTTCGAGGAAACGGTATCCGGTTTGTGGACTCATCGCAGTTGGAACCTCTTGCGTAGCACCCATTCGGCGGTCAAGGCGGCGACGAACAACAGCCACAAGAGCGCGAGCATGGGCCACTCGTACTCGGGGAAGTTCATCGAGATCCGCTTCTTGCGTTGTGTGCGGTCGAGCTGGTCGATCAAGTAGTCGGCCGTGGTGACGTGGACGTATCGCCCGCCCGTGTCGGCGGCGATCGCGGCGAGCGTTCGTTCGTCCAAGTCGAGCTTCTCGAACTCCATCAGCGGGCGGCCGACCTCCACGACGAGCTTCTCCTTGGCCGCAATCGTCTGCTCACCCACGCGGGCTTCGATCTCGATCTGGAAGCTGCCTGCCGTCTTAGGCTCGAACGTGCCGCTGTAGTGGCCGGCCGGGCCGGGCACGGCCGTCAAATCGACCTTGTCGGGCCGGCCGGTAGGACCGCGAATCTTGGCGACCACCTTGGCGTCGCGGGCACCCTCGCCGTCCGGGCCACGGACGACAGCCGAGATGCGGATCGGCTCCTCCGGCTCGTAGTAGGCCTTGTCAGTACTGCCAATCACACCGGCGCCCGTCTCGACTGCGTCGTCGCGCCCGGCCGCCCAGCGGACCGTCTGTCCCCAGAACCGCATGAAGGGCGACTCCTGATCGGACGCACGGAGCCGTTGTTGCCACTTTCGCGTGGTGTCGCCACAGAAGACGGCCGTCCGCCCGCGGTCGACCGGCTGCACGGCAAGCACGGGCATGGGACCTGACTCGGTGGTGACGGTAGCCAACACGGTCGCACCCGGCCGAGGACCTTCCACGCGCGTGCAACCGTCCAGTGGCGGCAGACCGGGTATCTTGGGTTCGGCTTGCTCGGTCGGAAAGAAGCCGTTGATGTTGGCAAGGATCGGATGGCGGACGCCCTCGGGCGTGAGCACGGGCAGCACCGGTTCGGTGATCTGGCCGACGTCGCGATCACCCGGCACGATTGGCAACACGTCGCCAATAGGTGTGCCGCCGTATCCACCGGGCCCCAGGCTGTGATAGCCGCCGAGCATCACCAGACCGGCGCCGGCGCGAATCCGGGCAACGATCAAGGCTTGCTGCTCGGGATTGAGGTACGACGCGTCGAGGTCGCCGATGATGAAGACGTCGAACGTGTTGATCGTCTCGGCGTCGGTCGGAATCGTTTCGAGCTGCAAGTTGGGGTCGTTCGTGCGCCGCAGAAACTTGTTGGGCCGGGTCTGCACCAACGCGCAGAACTCGATGTCCGGATCTTTGGCCAGGAAGCGGTCGACGATCGCGCCGAACTCGGCGCGGAGCGTCCCCTCAATGTAGAGCACGCGGATACCCGGCTCAACGACCAGGGCCACGGCCGACCGCTGGTTGTTCTCTGCGATTTTCTCTTCAGCGAGCGGTGGCACGCCGACGGTGTAGGTGTGCCGGCCCTTGACTTCGGGGCGAAACTCGAATTCGACCTCTTGCGAACCCTTCACCGCATCGAGCGTTAGTTTGACCGTGTCGATCTGACGGTCGTCCTCGCTGAGCACGACGTCGATCACGCGGCCCTCCAGGCCGACGCCCTCGATCGAGGCCTTGATCCGGGCGAGGTTGTTCAACGTCAACCGGTCGGGGCAGTCCATGCCGGCAAGTTGCACGTCGCGGTAGGAGGCGTCGCTACGGAGACTGGCCCCGACGCCCACGGTATGCACGGGCGTCTTCATCTTGGCGGCTACTTCCAACGGACTTCGGGCCGAGTTGTGTACGCCGTCCGAGAGCAGGATCACGGCGTCGGCATCGACCGGTTGGTCTTCGTCATCTTTGAGCCGGGCGGCAGCGACCAATGCCCGGGAAAGCGACGTCGCCTTGCCGTTGGGCATCAAGCCGGACAACGCGGCGGCGTCCGGAAGCGGGCGTGCCAGTTCGGAGAATTCGATCAGGTGCAAGTCGAAGTCGGGTTCGAGCTTCTCCCACCACGACTCGATTCGCTGCCGGGCCTGATTGAAGCGGGTCACGCCGGTGGCGTCGTCCGAGATGCTCATCGACGAGGAGGTGTCCAACACAAAGATCACCGCCGGCCGCCCTTCGAGTTCCTTGTGGTAGTTCACCGTCGGCCGAAACAGCAGCAGCACAATCAGCAACACGGCCGCAATCCGCAGCGCCAGCAACAACCGCCATTGCCCGGGCCGCAGCATGGCGAACGCCCGACGGTAGAACACCCAGACCAACAAAATCGCCACGGCCGCCACGGCCGCCATGAGCGTGAAGCTATAGTCTTGCTGGAGGGACAGATCGAACACGGGCGGACCGACAAGACCTCGTTGAACTGGGCCGGCAAACGTCAGCGACGTCGCCGGCGGCTTTCTATTGGGGATTGTATCAGACGGGGACCATTAGCCGACAGCCCCCTGCCAGGGCGTCGCCGTGGTGCTGTGGCGCGATTCGCAAAGGGGGCTTCTGCGGAACATCCGGCGAAAACACGACTTACCGGACTCAGGAACTAATCTCGGCCAACGGGTACGCGCAAGTGCCTGGCCACGCAGCTTTCCCGCCAGACCCCCCCAAATCCGGACGAATGGGCCGGAAAACGGAGGAGAATGGCTCGAATTCTTGCCCAGGCCGCCGCCAAGACCGCGGCCTATACTTGTAGGGGCATGACCGCGGGAGCTTCTGTACCGACAGAGCCCTTGCTGCAAAATCACCACGTTTTGCGAGACTAGGCATGCACAACTTGTTGCACAAGTTCGGCGACGCGGCGCGTTCTTTTTCGTTTCGGCGATACGGTAATGTCGCACTGAACCTCATTGAGCGGCGGCTCCGCGTCACCCGGCCGTGGAGCTATCCGCTGCTACTGGACATCGTGTTGACCAAGGCCTGTAACCTCAACTGTACGTTCTGTATCTCGTCGACGGTCGAGACGAGCCGCTGGCTCGACTTCCATCGGTACGAACGGATAGCGCGAAGACTATTCCCATACGCCCGCAACGTTTCGTTCTGTTCCGGCGGCGAGCCGTTGTTGTACTCGCACGTCCGCGACGCGCTGCGGTTGGCGAACCGGCACCGCGTGAAGACCCTCATGGTCAGCAACGGCATGTTACTCGAAGACGAGGTGTGCCGGTGGATGACGGCCGATCAATCGCTTCGCAATTACTACCTTTCGTTCGACGGCTCGACAAGAGAGACCGTCGAACGAATTCGCCGCGGCGCCAGTTTCGACCGGATTGTCGAGAACGTAACCAACCTGCACCGCCACAAGACGGACGCCCGCGTGGCGCTGCCCCGGCTCGGCATTCGCTATTCGGTAATGAAGCAGAACGTCGCGGAGTTGCCCGGCGTGTGCAAGTTGGCGAAATCGATGGGGGCGAGCAGCGTGGTCGTCTCGTTCGTGAACTTCGCGAACGAAATGGACGTGCAGGATTCCCTCTACCGGGAGCAGGATCTCGCCGCCGAAGTGTTCGCCGAAACGAGGGCCCGGGCCGCGGAGCACGGCATTACCGTCGAACTGCCGCCGCTGCCCCGCGACGACGGCGACCCGCGACGGTGCGTCGAGCCGTGGCGGTTCGTACAAATCGACACCGACGGTACGGTCCGCTTCTGTTACCGGGCGTGGGTCCAAACGATGGGTCGTTTCGATGAAGGGTTCGGCCGTGTGTGGCGGGGGGAGCAGTACGCCAACGTCCGCGCGACCCTGGACGGCCAATCGCCGTACTTTCCCTACTGCCAGTTCTGTTCCGAGTGCCGTGGCACGAACAACGAGGCGGCTCACGACCAGCGGCTGCACGCCGCCGCTTACAGTTTCGACCGCGCCGAGCCGCAACTCGAGTTCAACAATCGCGGGGAAGAAAACCGGCTTGCTTTCAAGGCCCGGCGGCAGGAACTCGCGGCGGAGCTTCCCGAACAGCCGCCAGCCGTTGATGAGCCGCTCGAAGAAGAACTGCCGGTCAGATAGAGGTACGCCACCAGTTCCATCCGGAAGAAGACCTCCGGATTGTTCGAAGATCGCCCAAGTCCGTCGGCAGCGTTCGGTGGGGTAGCGCGAGGTTTGGTTAAACGCACCCTACCAATCAACTGATATCGAATCCGTCGTCATCTTCTCGGCCGAGTTCCGCTTGGACGATGAAATCTTGCCGCCGTAGAGAACATCACCGCCAACATAATCCCGGCCGTTCACACTGAACTTGTAGGCAATATCGGCGGAATACGTCGTCTTCTTACTATTTTGCTGCTCCGCCTTTCGCCGCCCTTCGGTCAACGCGTCGGTGCCCACTCTAATCTGCTTGACGTACTTCAACGATTTGAGTGTCTCGTCGATCCCGCCTTTGGCCCGCTTGTGCAGGATGAACCGCTCCGCCTGCGATCGCTGCCGGTCGGTCTCCGCCTGCACGTAGACCACCCCGGAAAGCGGGCCGGTGATCGTGCGGTCGTCGTGCAACGTGATCGTGTGGACGTACTCCCGGGCGGGATACTCCTTGCCGGTGAACATCTTGACGCTGCTGGCCGCGTCCTTGAACTTCCACTC
>JABMRB010000436.1 GCA_013202865.1 Candidatus Nealsoniibacteriota bacterium
GGATACATGACCACGTCGGTCGAGTTTGCCCCGGAACGCAAGACCATTCTCTTCCATCAGGGCAAGGCGGTCGCCAACAGCACCGATGATCGGGCATGCCGAACAAAGCTCGTCGTGGAACCTGTCGGCGACGTCGAAAAGCTCTTCACAGAATGGGACCAGTGGGGGTGGCATCGGGTCACCGTCTACGGCGACCTCAAGGAGCCGGTCTTCGCACTGGCTGACCTGTTGAAATGGAAAGTCCTGGAAGAAGCGTAGAAGGAATCCAGCGCCCGCGGGCGCGTCCGATCAAACGACCGTGCCCGGAACAGCCTTGCCCCCCATCCGTGGGCCGGCTGATTCGGGGACGATCACAGCAAGCTGGAACACATTTTCCAAGGCGCCCAGATCGTGCCGAGAAACGGTCGCCGAGGGCAATCTGGAACGGGTAGACGACCAGACACCAGTCCCCCCCTCCCCGGCGAAAAACCCCTACGTAGCTATTGCTTGACGATTACCTACCACGGCAAGAACCCTCAATCGAGGAATTCCCTGATCGGCATCGATTGCCAGCCAACAATACCACACGCCTCAAAACGGTTCATGCATGCCTGCCGAAAGGACACGACGAACCGGCCCAACTCCGCGCTCTAGTAACGGGCGCGGTAGTAGTAGAGACCGGTCTCGGTGTCCAGGCGGTGGCCGGTGTAGAGGATGGTGTTGGCTTCATTGGAGGTGCGGCGGGTGCTGCTCCAATCGGCGGTTGTTTCATAATGGAACCTTTCAGTGCAAGCGAAACAGTCGTTTTGTGCCGAAATAGAACGGAATGACGACCAGCAGATACGTAACCACCCAGGATGGAAGCAGTGCGCCGTAACCGCCCCAGTCATCGAGTTGCGGCCCCTCGACCAGCCCGGCGATCTTCGGCACGCGCATGCGGACGTATGATTGCGGCAGCAGGCGGCCGGGCTCGTGCAACACGATATCGGTCGCGTAAGTTCGCTGTCCGATGAGCAGATCGTGCTCGAAGCGACTTTTACCATGGTTGAGTACCAACGTAAACGGCTCGGCGGCGGCCTTGCCGCAAACCGTCCACTTGGCAACTGCGGCGGGGATCCGGCCCTCGACTTCTTCGACGTGTGTGACGTATCCGTTCTTCACGCGGATGCCCTCCTGGGGAACAAGAAACGCGACGCTTCCGGCTGCCGACGCGGGCAGGGAAAGTTCGACCAACACCGGCTCGTCCTCCTGGGGTGGGACGTAGCCCAAGCGATACCATCCCCAGGTGCCTATCAGGACAAGCGGCAGGATAGCCAGAAGCGACGGCTTGACCTCGGCACCCATCAGTTTCAGGGCGATTTCGCCGTTGGTGGTGCGTAAACGCTTCACGGCAGCCTTGTCCTTAACCGCCTTGGCTTCTCGCATCAACACCTTCAGCCGTCTCTTGTCGGCATCTGCGCGACCGAGCAGGTCCTGGTCCGTCGTCCATCGCCGCACCGCCAACATCAGCCCGGACGTCAGGATGCCGAGCACTGCGACCGTCAGCACGGGCGGAATGAAAAGCGCCCAGCCAAACAGCAGGTCGCCGACAGCCAGGGTCGCACGCAACAGCATGTCGGTCATGGCGGCCCTCCCGACTCGAGCAGACTGACCCGCGCCGTGTCACCGTCGACACGAATCGTGCGTCCGTCCTCAATCAGGCGAGTCGCATGCGGCAGCACAACGGCCGGGATGCCGAAGTCGCGGGCAACGATCGCCCCGTGGCTGAGCACGCCGCCCCGTTCTACCACCAGCGCGACCGCGCCGATCAGCAGCGGCGTCCAGCCGGGATCGGTCGACGGACAGACCAGCACGTAATCCGTGCCGAGGTCACCCGCTTCACCCGGGTCGAAAACAAGACGCGCCGGACCGCTCGCGCGACCTGCCGCCAAGGCCGTTGCTGCATGTTCGGTCGCACTCTGTTCAATCGCACTGGGCAACTCGGGTGCGAGGCCCAGGCGGTCCAAGTATTTGCTGTCGACGACCGGCCCGACTTCCAATCGCTTCAGCGCCTCCCATTTCACCTTGCGCCGGTCAATGATCCGGCGCGACTCCTCCTCATTCGCGGTGAAACGGGCAAGCTCCTCGCGACGCAGGAAGTAGATGTCACGGCCGAGCGACCAGCGCCGTCCGAGTTCCTCGATGGTGTTGCGGATCAATTCATAGCCCATCATCAGGTAGAACTTGCCCGACTCGCGATACGGCAGTAGCCGTCTCACCTGCCGGAGGTCTTCGGTGATCGTTTCCAAGAAACAGCTTCCGCCGCACGGTGCGAGCGTCTCGGGCAGCGCTGTCTCGGCTGCTTCCCGCTTCGCCGTATTCTCGCGATGCATGACGTGAGGGTCATGGACGCCGGCAACGGCGAGCCGCTCGATCGTTTGCACCAAGAGGGCGTCGTCTTCACGCCACCGCGGCCGAGCCAACTCCATTTCGCCCTGGCATCGATGGCCGAAACGCGCAAGCACGTCCTCAAGCCGGGCTTCACCCCGGCCAACCTTCCATAGCAGGGCGTCCTGCTCGAACGTCGTATCGCCGTCGAGTGCGCGGGTCAGCGTGTCGGCCAGCGTCCTTCCACCCGCAGGGCCGAGAAGTTGCTCCAGCCGCGAGCGGAGCGCCGCCAACGCAATACCGCCGAAGAAACCGGGCAACAGCGACTCGGGGCCAAACCGGTGCATTGTGCGGTCGATACGCTGGCCGAGCAGGTCCAGCAAATCAGGACCGTCCAACGCGCCGAGTTCACGACTACGCTCGGCCTCGATCCAGCGCAGAAACTCGGGCAAGACTTCCTGCTCGAACCGATCGGCAACCGTCGCTCTGATCCGCCGGGTAATGCGCGATGACTTAAACATGGCGATCATCATCGGAATCACGCGCAGCAGGAAACGGCCGTCCGCACGTTCGGCTACGAACTTCGTGGGTGCCTGGTCCAGCAGCGCCGGGTCTTGCACCAGACAATCGGCGTCATAGCCCAACGGCATGCCTTCCAAGAAGAGATCGGCCAGGCGATCGGGATCCGCATAGATTCGGCCGCAGATCAGTTCGAGGAACCCATCATCTCGGACGGCTTGTGACGGACGGTATCCCAGTCGCCGGTACATCTGCCCGAAACCGCCGTCACCCCGCATGAACTCGCCGACGATGTCCCAGGTCAATGGCGTCGGCGAGGGAAGGGTCTCGCCCAGGTTGTGCGCCACCCACACTTTGCGCCGTCCGTGCTTCTCGGCGATATGCTGAAGTCTTGCGACTTCTCCCCGTCGTGCCGGTTCGATGGCCAACGCAACATCGAGACCACGAATAGCACGTACCTGGAGCAAAGCGAGACGTCCGTCGGCCAGGCCGAACTCCACGTCGACCGGATGTCCGAAATGCTCTTCCACATCCAAACAGAGTTGGCAAAGTTCACGAAGCTGCTCTCGATCGAGACAACTAGCCTCCGGATCGCCGGCTTTGTCATCGCCCAAGGCTCGAACAATCGCATTCTTCTGTCCGATCCGGGTCGTGACGTTATCTAGGTTGTCCCGTGGAATCAGGTAGCGGTCGGGCGTGACGTCGCCGGAAACGATCGACTCGCCCAACCCATACGCGGCCTCGATCACGATGCGCTGCTCCTGCGGCGCCGTCGGATCGTGCGTGAACACGATTCCCGACACCTGTGAGGGAAACATCATCTGCACGTTGACCGCCGTGCCGTGCAAATGGCGGATGTCGTGGCGGCGGCGATAGGCCACCGCGCGAGGGTTCTCCCATGAGTCGAAGACCGCATTGATGCACCCGCACAACGCGTCCCAGGGCGATTGCGGAAACGGTTCGCCCGTCTGTTCTCGGTACAACGCCAGACTGCGCTGCGTTGCATCGCGATCGGCCGGGCCGTGCTCAAGCATCGAGGGATCCAAGCCCTGGACGATCTTCGCGTAGGACGCAATGAACCGTTGGTAGAGTTCCCAGAACCTTTGCGGGGAATCGAGTTCGTCGGCCAAGTCGGGGTGCAGCCCGCAGTTCAACAGCGTATCCATCATACCGGGCATGCTGCGGGCGGCGCCGGATCGCACCGAGACCAACAGCGGCTTTGCCCCTTGGCCAAAGCGACGGCCGCTTTCGCTCTCCAGACGCGACAGGTTGGATCGGAGTTCGGTTTCCAGTCCCTCGGGCCAGCGCCTGCCGAACTTGAAGTACTCCGTGCAACACTGTGTTGATATGGTAAACCCCGGCGGAACCGCAAGGCCGGCTTGTTTCATCTGCCTCAGCCCGGCCCCCTTGCCACCGAGCAGGCCGCGATGGTCGCTGCCTTCGGGAAGTTGGTCGTCGAAATGATAAATCCAGCGTGTCATGGGGTCCCTCCCAGACACATGATGCCCCAACCTTGCGCCGGCACCCACAAACGTCCATCGGCCGACGAGAACGGTGCCACGGGCCGACCGAGCCAGGAGACGTCATCCAACCATGCTTCGGCATCAATCTCGTTGCCCTCGGCGGTGAAGGTCACGACATAATACTTCTCGTCACCCGCCGCGATGATTCGGTCGCGAACCTTGATCAGACCGCCCGAATTGACGCCCAGTTGCGTGCCGGCCAGCGGCCGCCATGTTTCGATGTCGACCACGCGCAACGTGCCGTCGGTCGTGCCGAACCACACGCGCGGCCCCCCCACACGCGACCTATCGACGAGCAAATTGCCGATAACAGCGGGCGTGATCAGTGCGGCCATGGCGGAGCCGTCGATCAGCGAACGCCGCGAACATCCCTCGGTGGTTCCCACAAGAATGCTGCCGGCGGCAACGACCGGTTGCGTAGTCACGCGGGCGTCGAGGCGGTTGTGCCAAAGCTGTTTGCCCGTTTCTTCGTCCAGTGCGATCAGTTGATGCGACTCGGCCGCGTTTGCTGAGACCACGGCCACGATCAACATGCCCTGTTCGCTGATGGCAGCGAAGCCCGGGTTCTCGACGTTGCTCGACCAGAGCGTCTTGCCTTCAAGACTTATGCAACTCAGCACATCGCGGCGGTCGTTCACGATTAGAGCGCCTCTTCGCAGTAGCAGATGGCCGCCCGCTTCCGGCGCCACGGGCCGGCGCCACAGGGTTTTGCCGCTACCATCGAGACAATGGAGTCGGCGTCCTTGATCTCCCGTGCGTCCGTCGACGACGAACACCCGATCGATGTCGCCCGAGACCGTGCCCAGGGCCGCCGGGGGCAGGACGACTCCGTTTTCGGTTGAATGGAACCAACGTTCGTCGGGCGTCTCGTCGGCCGTGCCCGGCAAACAAGCCAGGCCTTTTCGCTTGTCGTTCGCAAGTGGCACGATCACCGCGTCACCGATTAGCGCCGGAGCCGCCGCAACTACCGCAATTCCACTCTCGCCGGCTTGGTCGGCTGGATACTGCCAGAGGAAATCGCCGTGCCGTGGAAGCGGCGTATCGCCCGAAGTTCCCGATCCACCGGCCCA
>JABMRB010000437.1 GCA_013202865.1 Candidatus Nealsoniibacteriota bacterium
GTATGCCGATGCGGGACCGGTGGTGGGCAGCGGGGAGCGGAAGCCCTGGGGTTGCACGGTCGAATACGACGTCGACGTCCCCGTTACCGCCGCCTACACACTTCAGATTTGTTACGCGGCGGCCGAGGCGCGGCCGATTGGTGTCTTTTTCGACGGGAAGCGCCTGGGCAATTGGTGCAGCGGAGTGACCTTCGGTTCGTCGTTCAAGGTCCTGCCGACCAGATTCTCATTGAGCAACTGCGGGGTTGCGCGGCAACCAGAGGCGGCTGAGTGGCTGCCAAAACCTCCTGTGGCTCCGCCACCCGGACACTTCTTGCGAAGGAGTCTTCCCGGATGGCCGAGCCCTCCGCGCAAGAGTGGCCGGGCCACCCGCGATTCTGTGCGTTGGCACCTAGCTTCGCCGTTTTCGCCAAGCGTAGGTGAGAAGACCGAAGGCTCCCGTCACCAGTAGGATGAGGGTCGAGGGCTCGGGTATGGCGGTCGTCATCCATAGATCATAACCGCCCAGTCCACCGGAACGCTGTGATGCGAAGATAAGAGTCGTTCCATCGGACGAAATAGTGGGCGTTCGATCCTTGGCCGAACTATTGATAGTCGGGCCAAGGCTTACGGGTGATCCAAACGGATCGGTGTCTGCTTCCCTTGTGGCGACCCAAATGTCTCGGGTACTGGAGCCACCCCTCTCCAAGTAGATTGTCAAATCGTCACCGGTGATGCTGCTGTGACCTTCCATGCTTGAAGAATTCACGGCCGATCCCATGTTTGTGGGTTCGCCAAACGGATCATTCACCGAGGGACGGACTGCCTGCCATAGGTCATACGATCCTTGTCCATTACCCCGATTGGAGGAGAAATAGAGCGTCAAGCCATCAGCGGAAATGTCCGCACCACCATCGTCGGATGAGGAATTGACCTCACTCACTAACGCTGGGGTTCCGAACGGATCATTCTCAAAATTGCGAGTCGCCCGCCAAATGTCTGCATTTCCCCCCGAAGTGGATCGAGTCGACAGGAAGTACAGTGAGAGATTATCGTCTGAAATGCAGGGATTGGTGTCGTGGTACAGGCTGTTTACGTCAGGCACAATCACGGGTGGGCCAAACGGATCTTCAGTTGTCGCCCTTGTGGCAACCCAGATGTTGCCGGTGGACGATCCGCCCGGTGGCCGTTCGGACGAAAAGTACAGAGTCAGACCATCTGCGGAGATGTCCGGCCCCCAATCGTGATAAGCACTGTTGAGCGTGTCGCCAAGATGTACCGGTGGCAAGAACTCAATGGTTGCCGCCTCCGCCACACTCATCACCAACGCCACCGATACCGCCACAAAACTTATCAAACGTAACATCATATCATCCTCCAATACGAGTAAAGACGGAGAATCTCCGCCATTGATAATCAATCGGAACCGACTCAAAGCGAGTCAGTCGCACCCTTAGACGCCACGCTTAGTGACCGAGTTGGGTGCGGAAACGCTGCCTCGTTTAGGAGAGAAAATAACCTTGGAATTTGGAACTCCACTTATTACCCCTAATCTACTCGAAATCCGTCCGCACAACAAGGAAATTCCATCAAAATGAAGATCATTGTCCGCCTCTCGCTGAGGTCGGGACCGAGTAAGCACCGTATCGGGACCGAGTAAGCGGCTTACTCGGCCCCGACACCTGTTGAGGTCGACGCCGACTCCCAGCTTGGGTGTGGGCGCCTACGCCAAGCAAGGCGCAGGAATCGATCTCAGGTGGGAAACGGTTTTTTAGGGGGCCATACTGCCACGCAGCTTGCCTAATATGCCCATTTTACCATACCAAAAGGTCCGAGAACCGGTTTTTTGGTTCATCCGGCTGAAGCGTAGTTCGGGTTCTCCCTAGCGCGGCACATCCGCAACCAAACTGGGAGGGTCCAGGGTCCAGGGTTCAGCACTCGAATTCAACGTCTGTCCCGAGATTCTGAACCCTAACCATAGTTTTGCGAAGCCGCAAGCGACTAATTGCCCCCCCTGAATTGGGGTGTTGACCGTGTGGGACTGGTTGACTAGAGTAATAGCTTGGTGGTCGGGCAATTTGGTCGCCCGGCCGGTGGTGTTGAAAGAGGCCTCTCGGGACCGGTTTTGATGTTAGCCAAGCGGGTTATTCCGTGTCTCGACGTGAACCGGGGCCGTGTGGTCAAGGGTACGAATTTCCTCAACCTGCGCGACGCGGGCGATCCGGTCGAGGTGGCCCGGCGGTACGAGCAGGAGGGGGCCGACGAACTGGTCTTTCTCGATATTACCGCCAGCCATGAAGGCCGCGATATTATGCTCGACGTCGTCCGCCGGACGGCCGAGGTCATATTCATGCCGCTGACGGTCGGGGGGGGAATACGCAACCTGGAGGACATTCGGGCGCTGCTCAACGCCGGCAGCGACAAGGTGTCGATCAACTCGACCGCCTGTCGCGAACCCGAGTTGGTGCGCCAGGCTGCTCGGCGTTTCGGCAGCCAGTGTATCGTGGTCAACATGGACCCCAAGCGGGTCGAGAAGGACGGCAAGGAGTTTTGGGAGGTGCATATCAACGGAGGACGGGTCGGCACGGGCCTCGAAGTGGTTGCTTGGGCCCGTGAAGTCGAGCGGCTCGGCGCCGGCGAGATCGTGCTGACCTGTATGGGCGCCGACGGCACCAAGGCCGGCTTCGACCTGGAGATCACCCGCGCGGTA
>JABMRB010000438.1 GCA_013202865.1 Candidatus Nealsoniibacteriota bacterium
CCCACGGATCGAAGTTACCCTCGGTCCAGGTCTTGCCGGCGCCCGTGTTGCCGAAGTTGGCTCGCAACGCAGCCCAGTCGCTCAGCCAGACCTTCCCGTCGCCGTCGGCGTCGCCGCCTAAGGCGATGAACAGGTCGAGGTTGACGGTGTTGGTCATGTCACCCCACAGGCCATCGTACACGACGTTCTCGAGGAAGGCACCATGGCCGATGTGCATGCCTGGCTCGCCGGGAGCCGGGAGTGCGGGGTTGACCGTGTCGAACCGGTTGCTCCTCATCACCGGGTTCGCGGGGTCCGAGGTGTCCATCCACCCGATGGCGCCGCCGGCCTCGACGGGGTTGTCGATAACGAGGCGGGAGGCGTCGGCCCAGAATGCGTTGCTGACGCGGTCATTTGCACTGCTGACTTTCAACTCCCCGCCTAGCATCAGCAAACTGCCGCCACTCGAAAGGCTGATCTTGTCGGCTTCGCCCGATTTGGCGGCCACGCTGACGAGAACGTTGGAGACCGAACTCGGGGCCATCACCAATTCACCGTCGCCGAGGATCAGCTCACCGATGCCGCTGGCGACTTCCAACGTACCGCCGACCTCCCATTCACCGTCGACCGTCACGCCGTCGGCGACGGTGGCGTTGTTGAAGGCGTACACGGCGCCGGAGAGCGTCAGCGTGGTCGGACCGGCCGGCTGCGACGGGTTGGTGATCGTCAGGTCGCCGAGCGCGACGCTCACAGAATCCGAAGTAATCTCGGTGTCGGCCGTGACGACAAGACTGGCCTGGCTCAACGCCATTGCGCCGGACTTTATCTCCGGGTCATTCAGCGTGGCGATTTCCTCGCCGCTCAGGCCGCGGTTGTAGACGTACAATTCGTCAATCAGGCCGTCGTAGTCGTTGCCCAAGGGGTTCGCATTGCCGATCACCACGGGTCCGGCCGGTTCAAAGGCGGGGCCGGCGTCCATTTCGGCGACCTTCTGGCCGTCGACCCAGAGCTCGGCTTTGACGCCGTCTCGCACGGAGACGACGTGGTACCATCTGCCCGGCTCGATCGGCCCGTCCGCGGGCTGCGCACTGGTGACGTACCAATTTTGGCTGCCGTCGGCATAGCCACTCCAGTCGGCGAAGTTCGGGGTCTCGCCGTCTCCATGGTCCGTACCGAAGCCTGCCCAATACTGTCCGCCGCCTTGCCATTGCCCCCACAGGGCCGAGGCCCAGGCCTGGACCGGATCGTCCAGATTGAGCCAGCCGCTGATCGAATAGACGCCCGTCAGGCCGGTGTTGTCGAGCTCCAGCCGGCTGTCACTGCCGTCGTTGTCGATCCTCAAGGCCCCGCCGAGCTTGCCGTCGAGTTCCTGCGTGGGCCCGCCGACTGCGGTGTAGGCTCGATCGGGACTGGCGCTATCGTAACCGAGGTCGTCGGGATCCTCGAACCGCCATTGGGCGACCAGGCCGGCGGTGGGGACTACAGGAACGGCCCCTACGCCGCCGTCGATCTGCACAGTACCGCCGGAGAGCACGACGTTCATCGCGTCGCCAAGGCTCTCGCCGCTGACCTGGATGGGGCCGCCGTCGATGATTCTGAAGCTGGCCATAGAGCCGACCCTGAATCGCTCGCCGACCGTCACGTGGTTCGATGCCCCGGTGCCGGCGGTTACTCCGTCGGCGAGTACCAGCCTATCGACGGCCAGATCATTGCCGGCCGTGCTCAGGGCACCGGCGTCTACCGTCAATGTACCCAAGGTTCCGCCGCCGGAGAGGGCCACCTGGCCGCCGGTGACGGTTGCTTCCTGGCCGGGGCCATCGACGGCCCCGGCGACGTTCAACGTGTAATCGTCGGTACTCGACAGCGACACCGGTGCATTGATCTTCAGGCCGTTGGCGCCGCCCAAGATTACTTCAACGCCACTGGTGCCGCTGGTACCGGCGCCGGCGGAGATCGAACTGGCTGTATCAACGGTCACTGCGTTGTCGTAGGTAACCGGAGAGACCGCTTCGGCCTTGGCCGAAAGCAGCAGGTCGCCGCCGGCCAGACGCACGGTGGCACCTTCGATGGGGTTTGGGCCGTGGTAACCGACCAGCCGGCCGGCCTGTACGTCGAACGTTGCATCCTCGACGTTGCCGGTCGCGTCGTCCAGGATCAGGTCGGCTGCGCCGCGTTTGATGATCGTGGCCCCGTTGGCGGTGATCGGCCCGGGCACGGTGTTCGAGCCCGTGTCGAAGCCGACGTCGACGGCCCCAGTTTGGACGGTCGTCTCGGTGAACGTGATCCGATCTGACGCACCGCCGGTGACCAGCACTCCGCCTGCCAGGGTAAGGGGGCCAAAATCGAGCCGCTCGGCCGCGGTCTCAATCGTCGAAGAATTCGTTACCGACACGGCCGTAGTCTTCAAGTCCAAATCGAACGCGCCCGCGCCCCCGCCGGTGAGTTCCGCCACCAGCCCTTCGTACCACGTGCTCCCAGTTCCAGTGCTGTCGACGTCGATCGCCACCTCGGATACCCCGTTGACTTGTCCCAGCAGCGCCAGCTTGACACTCGGATCGTCATTCATACCCGGCACAACCACACCCGTATCGACGGTGTAGTTGTCCAGATACGTCTCGAGTGCCTCACCGGAGAGCGCCGCTTGAACTCCTCCTTTGCTGTAGTAGGCCAGGTAGACGTTGTAGGTCTCCGCCGGGTCCAGACCCGTGGCCGTGGTTGTCAACATCGGGGGATCTGCGTCATCGGCGTAGAGCGAGCTGCCGCCGGGCACCCCGGCCGCGTCGATTCCCCCGTTGCCCCAGGGGTCCGCATTGTTGTGAGTCCAGAAGCCGTCGTCGCCCCACATGTCCTCATGCGTTCCACTGACGGCCGGATCCTTGATGTAGTCGTCGACCGAGTTGGTATCACTGTTGACCGTGCTTCCCTCCGCACCGTACATGGCGTCGGCGTAGATCGACCCGGCCGCCAAATCGGCAAGGATGCCTTCCGCCGAGACCGCCAGCAGACATTGCAGGGTGCCGCCGGCCAACTCGACCGAGGAGGAGCCGCCCAGCGGATCGGTGCCGAGCATGCTGAGCGTGCCTTCGGCGACCTTGAAGGTGGTGCCGGCAGCGGACACGCCTCCGGCCGGGACGTTGCTCATCGAGAGCACGCCGCTGCCGCTTTTGGTGAACGTGCCGTCGACGCCCTTGTTGTCGAAGGCACCGATCTGAAGGTCGCCAGCCGTGCTGACAGTCACGTCGGCCGGCGCGGCGCCGCCGATGTTCATCTGCGCGATGGTGCCGCCGCCGTCACCGACGGCCAGCGTGGCGCCGCCGCGCAAGGTCATCGAGCTGCCCGACTGCAGGTCGATGGAATCGGCAATCGTGAGCGTCTGGCCGGTGTCGATCACTACACCGCCGCCGGTGGCCGTCAGGATATTGGCTTCGCCGCCGGGCGCGGTGACGGTGGCCGTGCCGGCGTGGATCTCAACCGGATCAAAGAGCGAGGGGATTTGATCCGCGGCGCCGCCCTCCCAATGCGAGTTGCCGCCGGGGGCGTCCGGCCAATTGCCGACACTCTCGTCCCAGGTCAAGTTTACGATGGATTCGAGCAGCAGGCCTTCGTACCAAGTGGCTCCAGCCCCAGTACCGTCGACGTCAATCGCCAGCTCGGATACCCCGCTGACTTGCCCCAGCAGCGCCAGTTTGACACTCGGATCGTCACCCACGCCCGCCACGTCGAAGCCGGTATCGATGGTGTGGTTGCCCAGGTAGGTCTCGAGCGTCTGCCCGGAAAGCGCCGCTTGGACTCCAGCACCTTTACTGTAATAAGCCAAATAGACGTTGTAGGTCGATGCCGTGTCCAGGCCCGTGGCGGTGGTTGTCAGCATCGGGGGATCCGCGTCATCGGCGTAGAACGAGTTGCCGCCGAGCGACCCGGCCGCGTCGACCCCTCCATTTCCCCAGTCAGGGCCCTGGCTGTGCGTCCAGAAGCCGTCGTCGCCCCACATGTCCTCGTGCGTTCCGGCGACGGCC
>JABMRB010000439.1 GCA_013202865.1 Candidatus Nealsoniibacteriota bacterium
AGAAAGAAAGAAAGAAAGAAGGAAAGAAGGATGACTAGGGACTTCCTGCCCAAAGACCAACACACAAACCTCCCCGGCGAAGTCATAGAAATCCGCCGTATGCTCCTTGCTTTCAACAAGACGCTCCGAACAAGCTCGTAGCTCGTAGCTCATAGCTCATCGCTCAAAGCTCATAGCTCAAAGCCAAATCGAGAAGAAATTCCCATACGAGTACTGAGTGTAGAACCATGACCCACCCACTCCTCGCAGCATTGCCCGCCGGAAGCGGCCCTGAGATGATCGCTTGCGCGGTGATCGGTTCGGCGGCCGGATTGCTCGTGTGGTGGGTCGTGCGGGTGCTGCAAAGCGAAGACATCGAGCAGGATCTCGAGTGGCGCTACGACGTTAGCCGAATCAACGAACTCCGCCGGGTCAGTTCGTTCTACAGGCTGTTTCAGCCGGCCATTCAACTCCTGGCCGGGTTGAATCGGGCGGCGTTTCGCGAAGGGTTGCCCGAGATGCAACGGCAGATCCAGACGGCCGGGCTGTCGCGGTTCTGGCTGGCTGAGGAATATCTCGCCCGCATCCAGCTTATCGCCGCGATGCTCACGCCGGCGTTCGTCTATGTGTTGTTCGCTATGTACGAAACGCTCGGCCTGTTCATGGTGCCGGTGGCCGTGGCGCTGACGGCCTGGTTGATGCGTTTTGCGTTGGCGGTCCGTGCCCGGCGGCGGTTGCGGGAGATCAAGCGGCGGATGCCCTTCCTGCTCGACCTGCTAACGCTGCTGATGGAGTCCGGCTCGACCTTCCTGGCCGCCTTGCGCCAGGCCGTCCGCGAATTCGAGGACCACCCGGTCGCCGAGGAGTTCGGGCGCGTGCTCAGCGACATGAACATGGGCAAGACCCGCGCCGAGGCGTTCGAGGCCATGCGGCAACGGCTGTCCGACGAGGAGATCACCAGCATTATCGGGTCGATTCTCCAGGGTGAGGAGTTAGGTACGCCGCTGGCGCGGATCTTCCGCACGCAGGCCGACGTGTTGCGGCTGAAACGGAGCCAGTGGGCGGAGACCGTCGCGGCCGAGGCGGGTGTGAACATGTTGCTGCCGAGCACCCTGGTGATGATGGCGGCCGCGCTGATTATCCTCGGACCGTTTCTGTTGAATATCCTGTTCTTCGGTTTGCAGTTGTAGAACGAACGTATATCGATCATGCCGATCAAACTCGATTGTCCCCGATGTAAGAAGCCGTTGGGTGTCCCGTCCAAAAAGGCGGGCAGCTACGCAACCTGTCCGCACTGCAACGGGCGGTTCTGGGTCCCGGACAACAAGGAGACGGGGCCCGTCGCACCCGGCGATGCATCGGCCCCGGCGGCCAACCGCGAGCAACCGCCCCAGCCCCCGCCAGCCCCCGTTGCCCCCACATCGCAAGCCCCGACGCCCCAGTCTTCCTCGCCACCGCCCAGCCCGTCGCCCCAGGCCCCTGCACCGCAGCCCCCTGCACCGCAGACCCCTGCACCGCAGGCCCCCACACCGCAGGATCCGCCGTCGGTCAACGCGCCGCCGGTGCAGGCGCCGATGCCGGGCCGCAAGGTGGCCCGGTTCGTATCGGCCGAGGCGGCCCAGTCGACGTTGTGCGCGGCGGAGGACGGTCAGCTTCCCGCCTTGCAACTTCAGCAGAGCGACGGCAAGAAGACGAAGCAGCAGGCACGGGAGCGGACCATCAGCCCGGCCGTGCTCTTCGTGGCCATTTCGCTCAGCGCCGTGCTCTGCCTCATGATGGCGTTGTACGACACCGGATCGCCGCGCGACGCCGGCGCCAAGAGGCGACAAGAGGTGCGCGTCGAGATCGAAAAGAAGCACTTCGCCGACGCGGGGGTAGCCGCCGATCTCGAAAACGCGCCGCCGTTGAAGCCCTACCAACGTCTGCTCCGCGAGGCCCAACGGGCCTACGAGCGGAAGGATTACCGCACCGAACTGCGGAAATATCACGAGGTGCTCGATCTGTTGCGGCAGGAGCAAGGCGCCGGCGGCGACGCGGCGAGCGCGGCCGCCCGCCGATTTGAAGGCCTCACCGGCAGCGCCGAGGACGACAAGGAACTGGAACTCTGGATTCGGATCCTGCTGAAGGAGGATTGAAGCTTGACAGGAGTTCTCATCCGGGCGAGAATCCCCCTGACACCCGGACGAGGTAAACGCGATGGAACCCGGCGCACGCTACGAAATGGTCTCGACGATCGCCGCCGGCGATTTCGCCACGGTCTACCGTGCGCGCGATCGCGAACTGGGCCGCGAAGTGGCGATCAAGCAGATCCATCCGCAATTCCTTGCCGATCCGCAGCAGCTTGCTCGCTACTGGCAGGAGGCCCAGCTTCTGGCCTCGCTGCAACACCCCAATATCCTCACGATCTACGACATTGTCCGGCCCCGGGGCTGGCTGATCCTGGAACTGATGCGGGGCAATCTGCACCCGTACACCGAGGGCCAGCCGATCGATCTCGATTTCCTCCGCTCGGCGCTCGTCGGCAGCCTGCATGCCCTGCATTTCCTGCACACCAACGGAGTCATTCACGGCGACGTCAAGCCGAGCAACCTGCTGGTCGATGCCCGCGGCCGGGTGGTCCTCGGTGATTTCGGACTGGCACGCCGCGCCAGCAGCGAGCAGGGCAGCCTGCTCAAGGGAACGACCAAGTACATGGCCCCCGAGTTGGTTGCCAACCAGTTCGGCGCGGTCGGCCCGGCCAGCGACCTCTATTCGCTCGGCTTCTCGGCCTTCGAGTTGATGTGCGGGCCACAGTTTGAGTCGCTCTTTCCGGGCCTGGCCAGCTTCGGCCGCGACAAGCAGATCGCCTGGATGATGTGGCACGCGGCGGCCGACCGCGGTTTGCCCGAGATCGGCCGCGTGCTTCAGGGCGTGCCGGACGACCTCGCCCGGGTGATCCAGCGGATGGTCGTCAAGGATCAGGCCGGGCGTTACACCTCGGCCCGCGACGCATTGCAGGATCTCAACAGCGACGCCCTCTCGACCGGGCTGCCGGACGAAGAGGACGCCGAAGCGATGGCCGCCCGGGAGGCCGAGGACAAGAAGCGGCGGCGGTTGCGCCTGGGGGCGATCGTGGCGTTGTGCTTCTCGGCGGTGATCTGTATCGCCATGTTCCTGCCGAGAACACCCCCACCAGCACCACCGAAGCCGCCCGAGCCGATCAGCGGCGTGGTCCGCGGCGTCTACGGCAGTGAGTTGGAAGTGACGCTCGACCGCGACGGCAGCGTCGAGCCGATCCCGATCCGCTCCGGCGACAAAGTGTTCATCAACGGCGACGGCGCGCGGTTGCGCGACCTGGAGCCGGGTGACCGGGTTACGGTCGAGTACGTTCAAGAGAAATCGGGCGGGCAGGTCACCCGGGTTACGCGGGTGCTGGTTGCCCGGCCCGTGTTGCACATCGGCACGATCAAGAGCATCCGCCCGGATCGCGGCACGCTCGTGGTCGCCGTCGGCGAAGGGGACGACAAGGGCAAGGAGATTAGCGTTACCGTTCGCAAGGACGCCAAGATCAAATTCAACGAGCAGCCGACGCTCGGCGGAAAGGCCGTGGCATTGGCCGACCTGCAGCCGGACGACCGGATCGAGATCCGTCACGTTGCCGAGGATACCGGGAACAAGGCGACCGATCTGTCGGTGCTGCGCGTCGTCGAGACCAGCGGCATCATTCGCAGTGTAAACCTCCGCCGGCGCCAAGTGACGGTGGCCCTGGGGGAAGACGATGCGAAACTGGTCGCCTTCTCACTGGCGCCCGACTGCAAGATCACGCTGAACGATCGGGCGATCATGGACAGCCGGGCGCTGACGCCGGCCGATCTGAGCGAGGGTGACGAAGTGACGCTGGCCCACGACGTGCGCGTCGTTCGCATCGATGCTTATCACACCGAGGGCGAAGAGGGTACCGTCCTGCTGGTGGCCTACGACCGCAACCAGATCGACGCGGAGTTGACGGAGACCGGCCAACGGGTGACGTATACCGTCGGGCCGGACTGCGAGATCCGGATGGCCGGCGTATCGGCCGATCTGACCGAACTACGCAAGGGCGACAAGATCGACGCGCTGCACGATTCACCCGGTCAGCAGACCCGCCATGCCCTGTCGATCGCCGCCCGGCGTCCCCCCGATCCGGCCCGCTGGGCGATCCTGATCGCCAACCAACGGTACGACGACGCCTCGCTCAGCCCGCTGGGGCATCCGGCCGCCGACATCGCGCTGCTGGCCGACGTGCTGACCAAGCGCTACGCCGTGCCTGCCGCCCAGGTGCAGACGTTCGTCGACGCCAGCCGCGTGAGGCTCTCGCAGGCCATTCCCGAGTGGCTCGGCAAGGTGGCACCCGGCCAGAAAGTGATCGTCTACTACACGGGCCACGCCTACCTCAACGATGCGGGGGCCGTCTACCTGGCGCCGAAGAACTTCGATCTCAAACAGATCAACACGACGGGCCTGTCGTTGCAATGGCTGGTCGATCAGTGCGAACAATGCGTCGCGGGCGAGAAGCTGTTGTTGCTAGATTGCAGCCACCCGGGCGAAGGCACGGACCTGCAAAGGCAGCCGTCCACCGCCGAGATGATCCGCACGCTCGCGGCTGCACCCGGCCGCTCGCCGCTGAGAACCGTTACCGCCGTGGTAAGCTGCCGGGCCGGACAGCGAGGGCTCGTTCTGGCCGACAAGACGCACGGGTTGTTCGGATCGAGTCTGGCCGAGGCCTACAGCGGCAAGGCCGACAAGAACCGCGACGGCCGCCTGGAACCGACCGAGCTGTTCACCTTTCTGACCGCCGCCACGACGGCCGCCGCCGGCCAACTTTCCGGCGAGCAGACGCCCGAGTTGTTCCTGCCCGACGACCGCCCGCCGCGGCTCTCCGAGGAGGCTAAGAAGGGAATCCGCCGTCTGGCCGCCTATCTCCGCCAGGACAAGATCGACGTCGGTACGGTGATGATGCAGTATCCGGCCGTCGAGCAACTCGCGGGTGAGGAGTTGGAACCCAAGCTGATCTACGGCCTGCTGATGCTCAAAGCCCGCGAGCGCGACGAGGCCGCCCGGATCTTCGAGGAAATCAAGATCGAGAAGGCTGGACGGCTGCTGCCGCTGCAAGGACTGGTCTGGGTCCATTTCGGCAAGCGGAGCTATCCTTCCGGCATGCGTGCATTGGCAGAGTTGCTCGAAGCAACGCCCAAGCCGAGAAAGCCGGGGGATCCGGTCTCGCCCGAGGCCCAAGCGGTCCTGCAATGGGCCGGGCGGCTCCGCGAATATGCCACGGCCGCGGCCGGCGACGCACGCATCAAGACACCGTCGCAAGCGGTCGACGCGGTCGACGCAGCCGCGACCGCCCACGGCCAGCAAGCGGTGCAGCTTTACCAGCAAGCCCGCGAGCAAGTAACGAAGACGGCCGCCGAGTTCGACGCGAAGATCGCCGCCGCTGCCGGTGACGCCGATACGGCCCGGCTGAAGGTCGAGCGACGCCAACTCAGCCGCTACGCCAGTTTTCCATACGACGATCTGGTCCGAGACGTCGTCGACGGGCTGGATAAGTAGGGTTCGTAGTGACCGCATTCATGCGGTTAAGACAGTTCGGGCCCGATGAATCGGGCCACTACAAACCCACCCACAACATAGAAAGAAACCCCAGATGATCGCATCCGAAGGACAGATTGGCCGGGTATTCGTAATTCGGCTGGAAGAGGGCGACGTGGTGCCCGATTGCATCGAGCAGTTCGCGGCCGAAAACGACGTTGCCGTGGGCCAGGTGATTTTGATGGGCGGGATCGGCGGCGGAGAGGTCGTCGTCGGGCCGCGGATTTCCGAGCAGCGGCCGCCGGACCCGATGTTGCTGCCGGTCGACGGGGCCCACGAGACGGTGGCCGTCGGCGTGCTCGCTCCCACCGAGGACGGCCGCCCCGTGTTGCACATCCACGGTGCCATGGGCCGCTCAGGCAACACGCTAACCGGCTGTCTGCGCGGCGGTGTGACGACCTGGGTCGTCGGCGAAGTGATCCTCAGCGAAATTCTCGGCAGCGGCGCGAAACGACTGAAAGAGCCCGACACCGGTTTTGTGCTGTTGCGGCCGGACGTTGGGCAGAGGGAGAGCTAAGAAGGAAGCTCACCACAGAGGCACGGAGAACACGGAAGGAATATCGAATGTCGAACAAGGAGTGTTGAATGTTGAAGGTGAGAGGAGTTGGACGTTGAGAAGAGGCGAACTATGCACTTCGACATTCAACACTCCTTGTTCGACATTCTGCGGTTCCTTTCTTCCTTTCTTCTCCGTGTCCCCCGTGCCTCCGTGGTGAGTCCACTGTTTCAACCCTCCAAACGTTGTCCACAAATCACGGAGTGAGCATGATGAAGTGTCTCGCGATCACGTCTGTTGTGAGTGCCGTTCTTCTTGCCATCCCCACCGCACCGGCCGCGACGGTGATCGAGGCGGAGCGGGCTGCCGTGCGGACCGAAGGGGGGGAAGTGGACGAGGGGATTTGGAATCTGTGGAGCAACGGACGGGTCGGGCAGTACGTCCGGGCGGCCAAGGCGGGGAAGTATCAGATCGAGGTCCGGGCTTACGGCAGCCCGGCCGCGGGCGAGTGGCCGAAAATGACGCTGACGGTCGACGGCCGGGCCTTGCAAACGGTCACGGTCGATCGCGACACGCCGGCCGACTATCGATTCGACGTCGAGCTGCCCGCCGAAGTCTGCGAACTGGCCGTGGCGTTTAACAACGATCTGGTTCGCGGCCAGGAAGACCGCAACCTGTATCTGGATCGGATCACGATTACAGCCCCGCCGGACGTACCCGACGTCGCCATCGCCGGCCGCGCGGAGATTGTCGCATTGGCCGGGCAGCACGAGCGGGAAATCCTTCTCCGGTGCGATCGAGAGATCGAAGCCAACCGCAAGTCGAACGCCACGGTTCGCGTGGTCGACGCCGCCGGGCAGCCCGTGGCGGGCGTGTCGGTGCAGGCGGCACAAATCCGGCACGACTTCCTCTTCGGCTGCAATATCTACCGCTTCGACCGCTTCAAGACCGACGCGGACAATGCGGCGTACAAGAGGGGATTCGAGGAGTTGTTCAACGCCGCCACGGTCGGATTCTACTGGCGGTCGTACGAGCCGCAACGGGGCAAGCCGCAATACGAGTACACCGACAAGGTGGTCGCCTGGTGTGCCGAGCGAGGCATCCGCTGCAAGGGACACCCGCTGCTGTGGGGCCACGAGGCAGGAATCCCCGTCTGGTCCGACGGTCAGCCGGCTGCGGAGATTCAGCGGCAACGGGTCAGCGAGATCATCCGCCGCTATCGGGGCCGGATCGACTTCTGGGAAGTGGTCAACGAGGCGTCGCACATTCGCGAGCCTAAGATCGACCAGCCGTATCGCTGGGCCCGGGCCGCCGACGCGAAAGCGTACCTGATCGTCAACGACTATTACGTGATGGCCGACGGGTATCCGCCGTTTTTCAAGTTGCTCACCGAAGCCAAACGCAGCGGCGTGCCCTTTGACGGGATCGGCATTCAGGCCCACGAGCCCCGTACGATGCGGTTTCCCTTGGAGCAGGTCTGGCGGATCCTGGATCGGTACGCCACGCTGGGCAAGGAACTGCACGTGACCGAGTTCTCACCGGCCTCCGGCGGCAAGCAGATCACCGGCTCGCATCTCGACGGCGTCTGGGACGAGGCGGCCCAGGCCGACTACGCGGCGAAGTTCTATCGCGTCTGTTTTGCCCATCCCGCCATGGTGGCGATTACCTGGTGGGACCTCTGCGACAACGGTTCCTGGCTCGAAGGCGGCGGGATGTTGCGAGCCGACACGTCGCCCAAGCCGGTCTACGACGAATTGAAGCGCCTGATCCACACCGAGTGGAAGACGCGCACCACCGGCCGAACCGACGCGGAGGGCCGGTTCGCGTTTCGCGGTTTCCACGGGACCTATCGGATCTCTGCCCAAGTCGACGGCAAACCGATCGCCAAGGAGTTCCATCTCACCCGGAGTGGTGAGAATCGGCTCACGTTGCCTTGACGGGAAGTGGCAACACCGGTCGTCAGTGCGACCCCCCCGAACGCAGTCGGGGGGCGTTTCCAAACCGCTCCCCACTCCCCACTCCCCCCTATCCACTATCC
>JABMRB010000440.1 GCA_013202865.1 Candidatus Nealsoniibacteriota bacterium
ATGGTTTGCCAGAAACGCTTCGTTGAACGTGTAGCGGCCGGGTTGCTCGACGAAGTAATCGAGGCACCCCCACCCGCCGTACCCGTACCCGGTCGGGATTGTGTAGCCAAGCATCTGCGTCACACCCGCCGAGTTCATCCAGGCCAGGGCCATCGCATCGCGGTCCTTGACGTGCCCCATCAGGCAATTGCCGATCGGCATATAGACCTTCGGATTGGGGGAGTCGATGGGATGCTTGGCCCTTTGCGTATCCAAACCATAGAGTCGGCCGTCTGCGCACCGAAACTGGCCGCTGCGAAAGCGGAAGCCAATGTTCCAATCGCGTTCGCTTGCGTGACCGGAAGTGATCATCAGGTCCGCCTTGTAGGAGTTGAGCAAGTCAACGAGAGGTTTGGTGGTGTCGTCGGGGCCTTTCAGTTCTTCGGCCTTGCCGCCGGGCTCCTTCTTGACGTGCTTGTTCTTGACCAACTCGTCGTACCACTGGCCTTCGGTGACCATCTCGGTCGCGAACTCCGTGCCGGAGGCGACTTTCTTCACGACGAGCGGCTCGCTGCGGCCTGCAATTGCCAGCGCGTTGTCCGCGTCGTAGCCGGTGAGAATGCCCCAGAACGTGTCGGTGTATGGGTCGTCATCGAGCTTACGGGTCAGTTGGTGAACCTGGGCGACGAACGCCCGCCCGGCGTCTTCCGGTTTGGCGACAAAACAGGTGTGGCGGGGAAACTGCCGCGTCAGCGCATCGAGCGATTCGTCGACCGACACGTCGTACGTGAGAATCGACGCATGGTGCTTCGTCTTCAGCGCAGCGACCACCTTCTGCCACTTGGCATCCTCCGCCGTCGACTTCTTCACCACCACGGCGTAGGAAGCCTCCGCCGGCGAGGGTTGGCTGGCGGCCGAACACGCCCAACATGCGGCGGCGACGGCAGTGCCGAGTACAATCGTCAGGAAACTGCGAAACGTGCAAGTCATGGAAGGGTCTCCTCAAAGGAATGAAACAAAGGGGGGAAGATGGTCTAGTTCTGCTCCAACCGGACATCACCCGAAGTCTTGGAGCCAGCATACAGCATAGCAGATCCCGGCTGCATCAACAATAAAGTTATGTTCAAACGCCATACCGGCATGACGCCGACAGCTTATCGGAAGAAACACGGCCCCCGCACGAACGGGTAGAAGTCGTTACGGTAGAAGTACGCCTCGGACCCTTCTGGGGAACCGAAGGCTGGCGTTTCAAATCCTCTCGCAAGTCGAACGCCATGAATTTGCGGTTTTCGCGTGTTTGCGTATCGGGTCATGTCAGACGCGACGACGAAAAGAACGAGCTGGGCTCAGGCTGTTTTGCTTTGGCGGAGTCTTCTGGCCTCGCGAGGTCGAAAGCCAGCGGCGCCCCGGCGATTCGATTCTGAACCGAGAATCGGCGTGCCAACTGGAAGGTTGCGAGCTGCTCTGCTAACATGGAGGGACAATTGTCGCTCGGAGGGTATTCGAGCGGAGTCCCAGTAGAGAATACGAGTTTACATATGGGAGAACACATGAAGACAAAGCTCATCCTCCTGTCGGTGCTCCTGTGCCTGCCTTCGCTCGCCTCCGCCCAGACGTTGCCCCAGGGCGACATGGCCACAATGGAGATGCTCTTCCGTGAGTTGCCCATGGAAGCCAAGCGGCTGACCGGGCCGCTCTTCTGGCTGCATGGAGATGAGTCGAAAGCCCGACTGGAGATGTACCTGGACAAGGTGGCTGAAAGCGGCAACGGGAGCTTCACTGCCGAATCTCGCCCACACCGCGACTGGCTGGGCGAAGGCTGGTATCGCGACCTGTCGATTTGTCTGGAGGCCGCAAAGAAACGCAATCTGGAGATGTGGATATTCGACGAGAGGTGGTGGCCCAGCCAGATGATCGGCGGGAAGGTCCCCGCCAAGTACGCCACGAAGGTACTGGTGGCCGAGGCGCTGGACGTGGAGGGACCCAAGGTCGTCGAGGCCGACGGCTACGCCGGCCCGCGCTACGTGGCGGCCGTTGCGGGCAAGTTGGACGACGACGGGGCCATCGACGGCGAGAGCCTCGTCGATCTGGCCGACCGCATCAAGGACGGCAAGCTGACTTGGCAGGCCCCGGCCGGCAAGTGGAAGGTGATCAAGTTCACCCACAAGCAGGGCCCGGGGCTGGGCCAGGGCAAGGCTCCCAGCATCGACGGGGCCAGCCAGGATTGTGTCGATTACTTCATCCAGACGGTCTACCAGCCGCACTACGATCGCTACAAGGCGGACTTCGGCAAGACCATCCCGGGCTTCTTCTACGACGAGCCCGAGACCCGCGGCGACTGGGGCACGGAACTTAACGCCGTGCTGGCCGAGTGGAAAGTGGACTGGAAGAAGGCGTACGTGGCCTACAAGTTCCGTCTCGTCGGCGAGGACGACGCAGCCGCTCGCTTTCAGTACATGGATGCGCTGGCCGAGGCCTGGGGCCGAACGATGTACGGCTCCTTGTCCCGCTGGTGCCGCCAGCGCGGCGTCAAGTCCATGGGCCATTTTATGGAGCACGGCTACCTCTACGTCAATCCGCAGTTCTGCGCCGGCGACATGATGCGGCTGCAGAAGTACAGCGACATGGGCGGCATCGACCTGGTCTGCCGCCAGATGTATCCGGGCCGGCGGCCGAGGGACATCTATCAGACGGCCAAGCTGGGCAGCTCCATCACGCACGTGTTCAATAAGCCGGACGACATCACCATGTGCGAGATATTCGGAGCCTACGGGCAGGACATCACGTATTCGCAGATGAAGTGGCTAACCGACCAGATGCAGGTGCGCGGCGTGAACTTCATGATTCCGCACTCGTTCAACCCCCGCGCCCCGCACGACACCGACTGCCCGCCGTACTTTTACAACGGAGGGTTCGAGCCACGGTATCCGCTCCACCGCGTGTACGCCGACTACACCAGCCGGCTGTCGCTGCTGCTTTCGGCTGGGCGGCACGTCTGCCCCGTGGCGGTGCTGTTCGCGGGCAACCTGCGCCGCGTGGGTAAGGCGGACACGCCCGAGGACGTCACCAGTAGTCTCCAGGACGCGCTGTTCGACTGCGACTGGCTGCCGATGGAAGTGCTGGAAGGCGAGGCGTGCGCAATTGACGCCAAAGAAGTCAAGCTCCACCAGGAACGCTACAAAGTCCTGCTCATCCCGCCGACGGAAGTCATCCCCTATGGCACGCTGGCCCGTGTCCGTGAGTTCTTCGACAAGGGGGGCATTGTCGTCGCGTGTGGGTATCTGCCTGCCAAGTCGGCAACCATCGGCAAGACAACCGCCGACATCGCCGTCCTCCGCGATGCCGTTTGGGGCGAGGACGCCAAGTGCGGCACGACAGCCTGCAAGACCAGCCCCGCCGGTGGCCGGTCGTACCTGTTGGCCGAGAAACCGACGCCCGAAGACATCGCCGCTGCCCTGACCGGCGACGCCGGTCTGCACCCTACACTGGAGGTCCTCCAAGGCGAGACCAACCACTGGCTGCACGTTCTGCACCGCGTCAAGGCGGGCCGGGACGTCTTCCTGGTCTGCAACCAGGACCACCAGGGAGAGGCAAGGCATTTCCGTTTCCGCGTCACGGCCGTCGGCGTGCCAGAAGTCTGGGACGCGATGCGCAATGAGATCACGTCTGTAGCTTTTCAGCGCAAGGGCGCGGCAGCCGAGTTGGAGTTGACCCTGGAGCCCAATGAGAGCGTACTGCTGGTCTTCCAGGAGCAGGCTCGCCCCTTGCCGCCTCGGCTGTCAGCGGCGACCAAGGCGGTCTGCGAGCCCATTGAGGTGATCCGTCAGCCGACGCCCGATGAGGCCAAGACGCCATCGCGGCCGCCGGTCCCGCCGGCAGTTGACCCCAAGGACAAGCTTTCGATCAAGGACGGCGCATGGATCTGGCACGACGAGGCGCCCGTGGGAGCCGCCGTGCGATACTTCCGCGGCAGTCTGGACATACCCGAGGGCCGGGCGGTCAAGTCCGCGCGTGCCGTGCTGACCTGCGACAACTTTGCCGTCCTGCACGTCAACGGCAAGCAGGTGGGCAAGACCGACGACGAACTCCAGGCCGGGTGGCGACACGTGGTGCAGATCGATCTGAAGCCACATTTGAAGGCCGGCCGAAACGTCCTGGCCGTTCGGGCGGAGAATTTCGATTCCGAGCAGGCCAATCCCACCGGACTGATCGCTGTGGTCAAGGTCGAGTTCGACCAGGGGAAACCGCTGCTGGCTACCACGGGCGAGGCGTGGAAGTCGGCGGACAAGGAGCAGCCCGGTTGGACCGGGCCGGCCTTTGACGACTCCCGATGGACGACCGCGAAGGTCGTCGCCAAGTATGGCGGCGGGGCGTGGGGCGCGTTCGCGGACGCGGGCGGCAGGAGACGCTTGACGCCCAGCCCGGTGATCGCCGACCCGTTTATTGGCGTAGCCGAGTTGCCAGCGGACTTGGACCTGAAGTCCGCGCGGGTATGCCTTGAGATGGAAGGCCTGCCTGACACGGCAGCCTGCGTTCGTGTGAACGGCGAGTTCGCCGGCGGGTGCATCGGCGGCCCCACGCGGGTCAACGTGACCGCCCAGCTCAAGCCGGGTAAGAACACGATCGAGATCCTCCCACAGGCACCCAAAGAGGTGAAGTTGGTGGTGTACCCAATCCGGTAAATGCATGCTTTGACGAAACCGCCGGCTGATGTGCGTTAAGCGAGGTCAGCACCTCGCCAGCGCGGCATTCAAGGGAATCGCAGACGTGCGTCCAAGAACGGGCGTATTGCGGGTCGAGTTCATCGAGGGTTCGGAGATCGACGAGGTCGCCTACCGGTGTGCTGGTCCGGCGATTCCTTGCAACTCCTTCGGGTGGAACCAATGTCGCACCTTTCCACCCGGCATGGTTATGAAGAATCGCCGGGCCACCACAACGGTGTCAGGCAAAGTCCGGGTCGACCGCGGCGGACGAGGGGGCATATCTGGGAGCCAGTTTTCCGACAGGTTCGCCGTTTCTTGCATACCCCGTTACAAGCACTATCGTCGCAAGCGATTACTGCAAAAGGACTTACGTCTCAGGGCGGCTCTCACTCTCCCAATGGGTGGTTGATTTTTCAGAAGTAGGGCGTATCATTTCTGAAAAAAATTCAGAAGTGAACCAATGCAAAGCGTTTTAGACATAATACTTGCGAGAATTCGACGCAATAGGCGAGGCCATGCCTTTTCGAGCAAGGACTTTCTCGACATAGGCAGCCGGGCCTCGGTCGACCACGCTCTGTCCGCCCTGACCAAAAGCGGGAAAATCCGCCGGGTAACCAGAGGCATCTACGATTCCCCCAAGGTGAACCCTGATCTCGGCGGGGAACTCAGTCCGGATTACGATTCGGTAGCCCAAGCAATCGCCCGCAAGGATGGTGTGCGGATCGAACCCTCCGGGGCTCGGGCCGCCAACATTTTGGGCCTTTCCACTCAGGTTCCCGCCAAAATCGTTTACCTGAGCAATGGAACGTCGCGAGTGTATCAGGTAGGCAAGCAGAGAATTGCCTTCCAGCGGGTCGGCCCAAAGGAACTGCTTCCGAAATCCGGCCCCAGCACCCTGGTAGTTCAGGCGCTGCGACATCTGGGTCAAGATCGCGTCGATGAATCTGTCGTCCGCCAACTGCGGGATCGCCTCGACCCGTCGGACCGCAAGACGCTGCTTCGCGATGCCCAATACACGGCGGACTGGATATTCGAGGTCGTAAAGAGAATCGCTGCCGATTAAGAGAATACGCATGGACAAGGCCGCTACGATGTCGGCGGAAAGGCGTCTGGAGATTTTTCGGGAAACAGCGGCCCGGAGAAGCCTATCCGTGGAACTCATGGAGAAGGACTTCTGGGTCTGCTGGTCGTTGCATCGACTCTCTTTGCGGACGGCGGATCTGCCAGCGACGCTTCTTTTCAAAGGCGGAACGTCACTCTCGAAGGTTTTCGATGCCATCGATCGGTTCTCGGCCATTCGCCCGAGTGGCCTTGGTGGTCGCCATCGCCGTTTTCGGCGCAGTTCCTAGCCAGCTTAGAAACTCGCAGAATCGGCCGAATCTTGACTACTTGCTCGACGACACCAGCCGTTCGCCGCACTGCTACGGCTATATCGTAGCGAGCAATAGATCCACAGCCTCCGCAGCAGCGTCTTTCACTGTCGGGCGCTGAGTGGCTGGCTGGTCGAGGTCGGTGAGCCAGGCTAGGTTGGCCAGCGGGGTATCCTGGGCCTCTTCCTCCGCGCCGGACAGGTCGATCAGCTTCAGCTCGTTGAAGACGCTCGTCGGGTTGTTCCGCGCCAGCAACACGTCAATTGCATTGACGAACGTGTCACGGTTGAAGTCGTAAGGGAACGTGATCGCTGCGGGCGTGAGGAAGTCGTGGGGGTTGTTCCGCGCCAATAACAGATCGGTCGTGGTCACTCTGGCATCCGTCGCCAAGTCCCCGGC
>JABMRB010000441.1 GCA_013202865.1 Candidatus Nealsoniibacteriota bacterium
GCTGCCTGTCGACGAACATCCGATGCAAAATGCGTTCCTTCGCTCATGGGCGAGACTTATCGTCTCATATTCATCTTCCGTCAACCCCAATGGGACATTTTTTATGGGACGGGCCATAGCTAGCCGGGTCGCCCAAGGTCATGTTGCCCTCATCGACCACAATCGCCGAGCCACCCTGGCCGACGAACACGCCGTCGCGCGTGCCTTGGCCCGAGAGCGTGTCGCCCGCGGCGAGCACCGGCGTGGCGAGGGTCGGGAGTTCGAGTTCCGAGACTTGAATGCCGTTCAGTCTAAAGCCCGAGTCGGAACCGGACGCGTAGACGTACGCCGCGCCGCCATACATGCCCGCTTGGCTGTCCCCGATCGCCCCGATAACTGCCGTACCGCCATTGACGGCCACCGAAAGGCCAAACTGCTTGTATGCTGACGGATCGGAAGCGGTGATCTTCTGCGGCTGGCCCGTGGTCAGGTCGAAGAGATACGCCGAGCCGCTGAAGGTGTCGTCTCCGTATGCCCCGACAATGGCCGCGTTGCCGCTGATGGCCACCGACGAGCCGAAAACGTCGTTCGGCAGTCCGTCGGGGGCCGTCAGCTTCTGGCCGACCGGTGGATCGGTGGTCCAGTCGAACAGATACGCGGCCCCGGTCAGACCTCCGTTGCCGGGCGCCCCCACGATGGCCCTGTATCCGCTGACGGCCACCGAAGTGCCGAACAGGTCGTTGGCTTCGTCGTCCGGTGCGATCAGCTTCTGGCCGATCTGTAGTCCGGTGGTCGCGTTGAACAGATACGCCGACCCGGAAGCGTCGCCCCCGTCGTCATCCGCGCGTGCCCCGACGATGACCGTACTACCGCTGATGGCCACCGCCGCGCCGAACTCGTCATCGGCCGCGGCGTCTGGCGCGACCAGCTTCTGGCCGATCTGTTGCCCGGTGGTCACGTTGAAAAGATACGCCGCCCCGGTCCAGCCGTCGCCGTCCCCATACGCACCGACAATGGCCGTGTTGCCGCTGATGCCCACGGAGAAGCCGAAATAGTCGCGATCCGCGGCGTCGGAGGCGATCAACTCGTAAAGCTCTGCGCCGGTGGTCACGTTGAACAGATACGCCGAGCCGCCGCGGAGGTTCGCGTCGCCGTTGTGGTGGTGGTCGGGCGCCCCGACGATTGCGATGTTGCCGCTGATGGCCACCGAAGTGCCGAACGTGTCGCCCCAATCGGCATCGGAAGCGGTCAGCTTGTCGCCGAGTTGGTTTCCCGTGATCGCGTCGAACAGGTAGGCCGAACCGGAGTCGGATTCCGGGCCGTAGTCATCGTCGTTGAAGGATCCGACGATGATCGTATCGCCGCTGACGCCCACCGAAAAGCCGAAGCCGTCCGTCATGGCGGCGTCGGGGGCGATCAGCTTGTCAGACTCGACCCACTGACCGGCCGCAGGAACGCTTGCGGCCAAGGCCGCCAGCATCGCGGCGGTCCACATTACTACAGTACGTCTCATGACTTCTCCTCCTGGTACAGGAAACAGGTCCAAGAATCGGTTTTCCCTTCGAGAAAACTCGTTCGCAAGATCGTCTGCCGACCACGGCCAAACGACGATCGTCATTGGAACACCAATTTATAGCCGTTGGTGCATCAAGTTGCAAACAATCGCGGAGACCGGTCGGAAAAACGGGAAAAAAGGGGCCATCACTGATGATCGCCCGTTCTCCGCAGTCACCAGCGACCGCGAAGGGCCGTATCATCACCGCACACGATCACTGCCCGCCAATATCAGTGATGTCCCCTTTTCCCAACTACGCCGATCTCGGCGGCGGAGGCCCAGGGCTCGTTGTTGACTTCGGAGAGAATGCGAACTCGTACGTAACGACCTTCGGCCGGCTTCTCGCAATCGGCAGTTTGCGCGGTGCGTGCTTTCTGGAAGGTTGCCTTGGCCACCGGCTCGCCGAATGTGTCCGGCGACTCGCTGACGAAGAACTCGGTTTCGGCGAACGTGCCGTTGAAGCCGAGGTCTTGCCGGGCGAGATAGCGAAACCCGTGGATCTGATAGACCGCGCCGAGGTCGATCACCAATTCGTGCGGAGGACGGGCCAGCTTGCCGGTGAACTGCGTGTGCCAGACGGTCCGCGGATTGCCGTCGATCGCGTAGATCGCCTTGCGATCGTTTGCGTGGTTCTCGCTGCTGAAACGCACCAGCTTCATCTCCGCGGCCGGGATCAGATCTTTGTCCTGAATCCGGTTCACCTTGCCCGAGGTGTTGCCGGCCTGGGCGCGGCTCGAGCCATACTTGGCCCGGCGGTCGCGCTCGTGAAGCGTGCGATCTTTGAACGTCCCCGGCTGAACCGGCTCGTGCGACTGTTCGGCAAAGGCCTTCATGCGAGCCAGTACGTCGCCGTGCTGATCCGCAACGCTCGTGGTTTCGCTGACGTCGTTGTCCAGGTCGTATAGCTCCCAGGCGGCGTCCTTCTTGGGCCGGATCGCTTTCCACTGGCCCATGCGAACCGCCACCTGCGAGCCATACTCCCAATAAAGGAACTCGTGCTGCGGTTGCTTCCGGCCGGCGGCTTCCGAGCCGAGCAGCTCCGGCAGAATGGAGAGCCCGTCGATATCGGCAGGGGCCTTGGCGCCGGAGATCGCGGCGAGCGTCGGCAGTACGTCGGGCTGGTAGAATACGAGGTTGCTCATCTGGCCGGGTTGTATTCTGCCGGGCCAGCGGACAATGAAGGGGATCCGCAGACCGCCCTCATAGAGATTCCCCTTGCCGCCGCGGAATTCGACGCCCGTCTTCGGGTTGACGTTCGGCCCGAAGTAGCCCCGGGGATGCTGCGGGGTGCGGAAGCGGTCCTGGCCGCCGTTGTCACCGGTGAAGAAGACAATCGTGTTATCTTCCAGGTCCAGTTTCTTGAGAAGATCGAGGACCAGCCCGACGTTTCCGTCTACCATGGTGACCATGGCCGCGTAGTTCTTCGCGTCTTGCGACACATCGGGGTCCTTGACCCAGTCGTCGTCGCGGTAGTGCTCCCAGGCGGGGTCGTCCGCGGGGATGTCGTACATGCCGTGCGGGGGCGTGATCGGCAGGTAGCAGAAGAAGGGCCGATCCTTGTTGGCCTCGATGAACTTGACGGCCTCGTCCACGATCGCGTAGTGCGAGTAGGTCTTCCCGCTACGTCCGCCCAGGTTGCCGGCAAGCTCGACTTCCTCGCTGTTGCGGATCAGATAGGGTGGGTAGAACGAGTGGGCGTGGACCTGATCGTAGTAGCCGAAGAAGACGTCGAAGCCATGTTTCTCGGGCACGCCCGTGGAATCGCGGCCGCCGCAGCCCCACTTGCCGAACCCACCCGTGGCGTAGCCGATCTCACGCAACATCGACGCGATCGTTGGCTCCCCGGCCCGCAGCGGCGTTCCGCCGTCGTTGGCTCGCACCGAGGCATGTCCGGCGTGTTTACCGGTCATCAGGTTGCATCGCAGCGGTGCGCAGACGGGCGATCCGGCCAGGGCCTGCGTGAACCGAATACCCTGCGCCGCCATCCGGTCGATCCGCGGCGTATGGATTCGCGGATTCCCCGTATGCGAAAGTTCGTAGTACGCCAACTCGTCCGACATAATGAAAACGATATTCGGCTTTGGCCGCGCATCTTCGGCACTGCGTCCCTCGCTGCCGGCGGCACTGCCCTGCGTGGCTCCGACGAGAACGAGGATGAGAATCAGGTGTTGACAGAAAGACTTCATCGCGCTGACCTCCCGTTGCTGTTTGTGATTGGTAATGGCTTCCTTGGACGGATCAACGGACCTTCTTGACGGCGACGTCGCACTTCGTGTCATTGGCATCGCTGAGAACGATCAGCGGCGACGGGCCGTCGGCCAGGGCCGTGTTGCGAATCGAAACCACGATCCGGCTGATCTTCTCCACGTCCGGCGCCTCACTGAAAACGATCTTCCCGGTGACAACCGGACCGGTCGTCTTGGTTGCCTCAATCTCAACGCCAAAGGTCTTTGCGGGCTTGACGTCCTTCTCCCAGGGCCGACGATAGACCAGCGAGATGGCCGCCTTGCCCGTGCCGACAACCTGGTAGGTGAACGTGGTGACGCCGCCCTGTCCGAGCATCGGCCGCATCTCCGGGTTGAGTTGGGCGAGGCTCAGATACTTCTTTGACTTCAGTTTCAAGATCGCGTCGTCGGCCGCCGGTTTGGATTCCCATGAGAAGCCCGTCGTCGGATTGGCGTCCAATTCGATAATCACCAGATCGCCCACACCGGCGGAAACCGTCGTGCCGCTGTCGGCACTCTTGAGATTGATTGCCCTGCCGCCAGCCGGTTTGGATTGCTCGCCATCCTTCTTCGGGGGTGCTGTTTCGGACGGCCGATCCACGATCGGCCTGGGATTCGCGGGAGGATTCACCGGGGGAATCAACGGCGCTGTTTCGAGCGGGTCGGGCATCACATCGGGGTTTTCCGTGGGGTCGGGGGCAGCGTCCTGCTGGCTCGTCTCGTGCGGTGCCCCGGATTTGCCGGCCGCCCCGTCTTGCGACGCTGGATTGTCCGCCTCCGAATCGCAACCGACGAGCGATCCTGCCAAACCGATCAGAAGCACCAGTTTCGATAGTCTCATGACTTTCGGCTCCCTGTGAAACAAGTTGAGTTGAAAAAAACAAGCGAGCCGACTCAAGGCCGGTCCCCCCCATAACATATCAGGACGGCAGCCCCCTTGGCAGTAGCGGGCTTGATGAGTTGGAGCAGATCTCCCGTGCCCTCCGTATGGGCCGCACGAGCCTAACCCGATCGCATACAAAGTCCCGGCCTTTTCTCGCCCGCGGAGGCTCAGCAGGCTTGCAAAATCACCGGGGGACGGCTACAATGTGGCCTTGAGGTGTGCATGGTTGCGGACGACACGACGTTGACGCTCCCTGCTCTGACAAGGCCCGTCGTGTGTTCACCTCGTGCGAAATGGTGATCCTGGTCCGTGCCCGCAGCTCTGCGGATTCTCTGGTGTTAGGGAGAACTGAATCATGCGTTCGATCAACGCTTCTCGATCCGGTAAACTGAAGTTTGAATCGCTCGAACCTCGCATGCTGCTGACCGGCAGTATCGACGGCCTGAAATGGCTCGATCTGGACGTCGACGGTATGCGCGACTCCGACGAACCGGGGATTCCCGAGTGGACCATCCATCTGCAAGGGATTCGAGGCGGGGTCGAAGACGGGGTCGCAGACGGTGGCCTGTGGGTCACCAAGACCGACAAGGACGGCAGGTACAGTTTCGGGAACTTGCCCGACGGTACGTACACGGTCTCTGAAGCGATGCCCGACGGCTGGACTCAGACCTTCCCGGGACCGCGGGCCGAATTGAGGGACGTCGAGACGTATCCGGTCGGCACGGGTGAGGCGATCGATTTCCGGTTCATCTCCGCCTCGGTCATGGATTCCACCGACCCGGCCGGGAACGTCAACCGGTTGCCGGTCGAGGTGACCGTCGAGGTGGCCTGGCCCGACTGGTGCTGGAGCGTGCAGCCGGAGCGGACCGTCGTCTCTGTCGAAGGCAGCCAGATCGACGTCCGCGTGATCGCTCAGAATGTGGAGTTCTGTCCGGAGATTGCCGGCCCCAAGATCGAGCGGCACACTTTCACGCTGCCGCCGTTGGAGCCCGGCCAATACTCCATGGCTGCGACTTTGTACGAAGACAACATCTTCTCATTGCAGCCCGCCCCGGCACCGTCGCTGGGGACCTCGGGCACGTTGCTACTCAGTGCCGTCGGCACGCACATCGTCGAGGTGCCCGGCGATCCGACGTTTGCCCCGCGGCACTTCGATTTTGGCAACGTCCGCCCGAACCAGCAGCCCGGTCCGTACATTGTCTCGCACGATCCGCAGGGCGAGATCCCCCACCCGGTGAGTGAGGTGGTCGTGAAGTTCAACGAGCCGATCGATCCCCGCACGTTCACGCCCGAAGACGTCGTCGTGTCGATCGGTTTCCTGGAAGTATACGTGCCGGTGTTCGACGTCACGGCGATAGACGATGCCACGTTTCTGATCGAGTTCGCCGGTTCGGACATCGTGGGCGATTATCACGTCCGCGTGGGCCCGCACATCGCCAGTCAGGCCGGGATCGAGATGGACCAGGATCGGGACGGGCGGCCGGGTGAGCCCGGCGACGACGTCTACGACGCGGGCTTCGTGGTGGTCGCGCCGGCCGTGGCACGCGTGGCCGACCAATGGCCCGGCCCCGATACGACCGAGCAGCTCGTTTCGTCCGTGCGCGTGACGTTCGACGAGCCGATGGATCCTGCAACCATCAACGAAGACACTTTCTGGGTGGCCGGCAATTCAGATGGCAACGTGCCATGGGCCGAGATGCCAGCCGCCGAGATGCCACCCGAGATGCGTGTTCCCGGCGAGGTGTCCTACGATGAAACCACGCTGACGGCCATCTTCACGCCCGCTTTGGAGCGACTTCCGCAGGGTACCTACGTCGTCGTGGCTGAAGACGGGATCACCGACCGGCACGGCGCACCGCTCGACGGCGAATGGTCGGGACATTTCCCCTCGGGCGACGGCCAGCCCGGCGGCCATTATCTGACCCTGTTCGACGTCTCCGATGCGACCGCGATCCGGGGCGGCAAGTGGAACGACCTCAACGGCAATGGACTTCGGGACCCCGACGAGCCGGGACTTGAAGACTGGACAATCTACATCGATCAAAACGGAAACCGGCAGTGGGACAACGGCGAACCGTTCGACGTAACCGGCCCCGACGGCGCTTACGCGATCGAGATCGCGCCGGGCCGACACACCGTGGCCGAGCAGGCAAAGCCCGGTTGGGAGCAGACGTTCCCCTGGATCGACGGCGGACCGCAATTCCGGGTCGACACGGGCACAAGCGGTTTTGAACCGGCCGTTGCCGCCGACGCGGAGGGTAATTTCGTCGTCGCCTGGATCGGAGGTTCCGGTTTCGTGCCGGTCATTTCCGCCCGGATGTTTCGCGCTGACGGCACGCCGTTGGCAGACGAGTTCCAGGTCAACGCGCGTACCATCCCCCACAGCCAGCCCACCGTAGCCCGTGACGCGGCCGGAAACTTTGTCATCGGATGGATCGGCCGTGAGGCCAACGCCGAAAGCCCGGACGTCTACGCCCGCACCTACGACGCCCACGGCAATCCGCACGCACCCGAGCAGCGGATCAATACCACCACGGCCGGCCAGCAGTCGATGGCCTCGGCCGCCATGGCCCCGGACGGTGCTTTCGTGATCGCCTGGGTAGGTCCGGGCTCGAACACGGATCCAGACAATCAGCAACAGTTCGACGTCTTCGCCCGCGTGTTTCACGGGGACCCCTCGTCGCTTTCAGGCGAATTTCAGGTGAACACGTTCACCAGCACGGGCCAATGGTCTGCCCCGTCGGCGGCCATGGACCGCTCGGGCAACGTGGCGATCGCTTGGGCAGGCACTACCGCCGAGTCGCACGAGTTCGGCAGGATCTACACGCGGCTGTTCGATCGGGCCGGGCGGGCGGCAGACGTAGAGTTCCGAGTCGACACCACCGACTGGGACGGCGACTCCGGCCCCTTGGTGGCGATGGACGCAGGCGGCAACTTCGCGGTCGTCTGGAACAGCGACGACATGACCGACGGCCCCGGATACGCCGACGTCCATGGGCAAGTCTTCTACGCCGGCGGGACCGCCCGGGGCAAGGAGTTCCAGGTGAACTCCGACGGGCTGGCCGCCAGTTACCATGCTTCCCTGGCGATGGACGCGACGGGAGATTTCGTGGTCGCCTGGACCGGCGAGAACTGGAACGAGAACCGCAACGACGTCTACGCGCGGATGTTTCTGGCCGACGGCACCCCCATCGGACAGGAACTGGTCGCCAACGCCGACGTCGAGGGTACCCAGTTGGCTCCCGCCGTGGCCATGGGCAACGCCGACCGATTCGTCGTCGCCTGGGCGGGCGGCGGCGAGACCAACGCGGGTGATATTTTCGCCAGGCAGTTCCGGGGCTTCGGCTCCATAGCGGTACACGAGGTGCTCGTCCACGGCGGTCAGGCCGTCGAACGCGTGGACTTCGGAAACAAGATCGACAAAAGTGGGCCTCGGATCGTACACCACACGCCGTCCGGAACGATTCCCTTGCCCAGCAACCAGATGGACGTGAGGTTCAATGAAGCGATCAACGAGAAGACGTTTACCACCGACGACGTGACGGTCAGGGCCGATCATCTGCGGCTGTACATCCCGGTGACGGGAATTCACCCGCTGGGCGACAACTCGTATCGGATCACGTTCGACGGGCCCGGGATCGCGATCGATTATCACGTTGCCGTCGGACCGCACGTGGAAGACTTCGCCGGCAACGAAATGGACCAGAACCGCGACGGCACGCCCGGCACTTCCGACGACGTCTACGATGCATGGTTCATCGTGGCCCACGCCGCCGGCGGCGGTATCCAGGGTAGCAAGTGGTACGACCGCAACGGCAACGGCACTTGGGAGAACAATGAGCCGGGCCTGCCGGGCTGGACTATCTACCTGGACGAGGACAATGACGGCCGGCTCGATCCGACCACTCCGGGACTATCCGGCACGATCGAACCGGATAACTATGCCCTTGGCCAGCGGATTATCGATCCGGCAGGCTTCGTCCAATTGAGCGAAGGCCCGGGCCACGCCGCCGTGGTCGCTGCACCCTCTCTGCTGGACGACCCTGCATTGCCAACGGAGAACGTTTTTGGTTGGATGGATGCAGCGGGCGAGCCGCGGGCCGTCTGGTCGGAGACTGACTCGGTGTTGGAGTTGACTTTCGCCAAGCCGGTTAGTCTGGTCTCGCTCGATTTCATCGGCCCGTATCGCGGAGTCCACCAGGGGCGGATGCGGTTGTTCGACCCGGCCGGCAAGTTGCTCGAAGAGCGGTTCACCAGCGAGATCCTGGGCCCCAATTCGGAAACGTTGACCGTCGTCCGAGGGGCCAATGAAATCGCACGGGTGGAGGTCACCGGCGTTGCCCAATTGGCCCCGCTGATGTTGGACCACCTGGAGTTCGCCGTGCAACTCGATCCGGGCGAGCCGTGGACGCAGACCGACGAACATGGCGACTACGAGTTTGCCGGCTTGCAGGCCGGCACTTACGTCGTGGCCGAGGTGCTTCAGGAGGGTTGGCGGCAGACGTCTCCGCCGCCCCGCGCCGAACTGGTCGACGCCGGCAGTCAACAGATCGGCGACGGTGCAGCACTGGGGTTCGGGATCTCCGACGTGCAAATACCGCCTCATACGGCCGAGTATCCATGGCCGGTCGACAGCGCGGCGATCGACGTCACGCTGGAGGTGGTTTGGCCGAGCACGCACTACGGTTTGCAGCGCGATGCGACGACGTTTGCCATGGAAGGGGACGTCGTCGTCATCGATCTGTACGGAGCGATGCTCCACGAAATCGCCATGCCCGTCGTCTGGACTGAGTCTCAGACGGTTACGATTCCCTTCCCGCAAAGCGGCGAGTACACGATCCATGCGACGTTGCACGAGTCGCTCGGCCCGATGCTTCCCGCGTTCGTTGCGACGTGGGAGGAAGTCGGCGAGATGATCGCGCAGGGGGGCGGGCGGCACGTGGTGAGGTTGCCCGGCGGCGAGATCGCCAGGGACGTCGACTTCGGCAACCGGCGGATACCGTGGATCGACGGGCGACATCTCTTCTACAACAACTCCGACTTCGACAACGGCGTCCAGGAACTGGGTGGCGACGATCCGGTCGCGCCGAGCCCGGAGACTGCCTCCGATCCATCCCTGGGTAAGACGGCCTTGCTGCCGGGGCAGGTGGCCAACTTCCAGAACTACACCAGCTACGACAAGGGGATCAACGGTCTGATTATCGACGTGGCCGGGCTGCCCGAGACCGGTGAAACGGTCGCCGCGGCCGACTACTTCCAGTTCAGAGTAGGCAACGACAGCGACCCGGCGGGATGGACCGAGGCCCCGAGCCCGCTGGCGGTTGCGGTCCACGTCGGCGGCGGTGCGAACGATTCCGACCGCCTCGCGATCACCTTCAGCGACTACGCCATCCGCAACCAGTGGTTGGAGGTGACCGTGCTGGCCAACGAGCACACGGGCCTGACCGAGCCGGACGTGTTCTACTTCGGCAACGCGGTGGCCGACGCGGGTAATTCGCCGGCCGACACCCAAGTCACGGCGGCGGACCTGCTGCTTGCCCGGAACAACCCCCGCGACTTCCTTCACCCGGCCGGCGTCGATTGCCCCTACGACTTCAACCGCGACGGGCAAGTCAACGCCATGGACGTGCTGCTGGCGAGAAACAACCAGACCAGCTTCCTCAATGCCCTGAACCTGATCGACCTCTCCGAAGGCATGCAGCAAGCCCAGGAGTCTCCGGCGACCGATCTGGCCTGGCTCGCAGAATTCAACCAAACGGTCGTCAACGACCGCCCGGCGCAAGAGGACGCAGCGGCGGCCGTTGACCAACTGCTAGCGACGTATTGGCCCTAGACATGCCAGAACCCGGCTACTTAGACGACGATTCACCAGGCTGTATCTGGCTCCTACTCGGCACGATAATCGTGATGATCATCTTCGCCTCGATCAGGTCGTGTCTCTGATCTCCCAGCCGCTTGCGGCTTCGCAGCAACCCACGCAAACCGGCCAACGCAACGGCGCGACTACCCGGCCCCTTTCCCGTCGAGGAGGCTCTGCACCGCATCTCGCTCGGCAAACGATATCGCTGTCACTCGTTTGCCGGCCGTTGATGTGATCGTAAGCTGGACGGCGTATTTCGCTTCTACCCACCGATAACCGGTGACTTTACTCCACGGTAGAAATTTCAATCCACCGTAAGCGATTCCGTTCTCGCGGATCTCCAGCGTCATCGGCGTGACCCGCCACCACAACAGGGCGAACCCATGGACCAGGGCCAGAATCAGCGGCGCAAAGGTGAGAATCGCAAAGAGCCAGGCCATTGGCGGCAGGCCCAATTCCATTTTCGGCTCGATTCGGGGCAACTCCTCCATCACAAAAGGCCCCAGGATCACGCACTGAAACGCCAGCAGGCCGCCGAAGACAACGCCCAGGATGATCCACACCACGCGACCCGCCCAGCGCGAGGGGGGTTTGGGGCGTAGCAGCAGGTCCCCTCCCCGAGTTTCCACACGCCACCGTCGCACGCAGAAAACCACCAAGCTGCCGGCAGCCAACGCCCCCGATCCAAGTATCACCCACAGTTGATGCCGCTGGAGGTCCGGCGGCTGCGCCCGCACCAGCGGTACGAAAACCGCCAACAGCACGCTCAGGATAGTGGTCGCCGCCAGGAGTGATCGCAGGCTGAACTGAAGCGCCGTGTTCGGTTGTTCTGCCGTGGACATGCCATCCGTGCCTAATCTCGAACTTCGTGGCTGAAAGAGAAACTCAACTGACCCGGCGACGACGCAATCCGCCGCCGAGTTCCGGATCTCGATCCGCCTGCCGATACTCGATGGCAGCGCCGGTGGCGACGCAGTTGATGCCAACACGGCCCGCAGAGCTGCGCGTTGCTCTCGAACAGCGTTTGCACCTCGAAATGCGTGGGCGGCCGCTCGCCGCATCGATCGCACACTTGTGTTGTGTCCCGGTTCTTCCGGGCGTCCTGCTCACACGACCGAACGGCCGGGCCTCGCTTGCGGTGCTGGCTGATGACCTCCCAACAGGTGCTGCCCGACACGACGACCAGCTTCGTGGCGTAGAACACATCGGCAATCGCTTGCCTGCCCTTGCGCGGACCGAACAGACAACGCGAGTGAACCACACGGTACCAGCCACACCGGGACTGCCACGTGCGGCGTCGGTGCGTGGCCCCGGTAACGACCGTGGCTCGTTTCTTCCACACCAGTTCCTTCCGCACGGAACCGCAGACGGCCGAAGCGGGCTCGGCGATTGAGTCAGAAGAGACCGAATCCACAGCGTGCGTCCTTTCCTACGTCCCCGGCCATGGGGCCCCCAAACGAGTCGACCTGTTCGCGGGAGCCTCATTCGAGCCTTTACGACAGATAGGATTCTACCGCAAATCGCCCCTTGGTGGGAAGCCCAGGCTGTAGCTGGATTCGCAAGAATTCAGGTTTATCCGGCTACGAAATCAGAAAGACCGAATTCTTGCGAATCCGGCTACGAAAACGGCTTACTTCTCGACTTCGTCAAACAGCAGGCAGAGCACATCGAGGGTCTGCATGGCGCGGGCCGGGTTGCGGATGCCGTTGTCGCGGATCGTGTCTTCCCAGATCGACATGGCGTAGCGGAGATACTGCTCGCGAGATTCGTCCACTAGCGATTCGCCCAACTCGGCAAGGACCTCCGGCCAGAGCGTCTGAAGCTCCTGAAGCGACGTTTCCTGGCCGCTAATCGCCTCGTAGACGACGTCGTCGAGGTGTTCGAGCTTCTCGAGGACCTCGGGCGAATCGGGATGCAGCGTCTTCGAGGGGGCCAGATCGCTCCGCGGTGCCCGTGCGGTGACGGTCGTCTTGTCGAACTTGCGGTGGGCCGCATCCGCACGTGAAAGCGCGTCCGATTCGTCGGTCGACGCCGCATCGGACGCCGCGGGCACGTCGGCTCCCGCGTCGGCTCCCGCGTCGATATGGGCGATGGTTGGCCGCTTGCGGCTTTCGTCGCCGAGAGCGGTCGCGTCGAACTCTTCGAGCAACTGCAATCCCAGCGCGGGCAGGTCTGCGGGCGTCAAGTCGAAACGACGCTTGGACAACTGCGTGGCCAGGAACGAGGTTCGTCCGGACGCCAACACGCGGTCGACGAACCGGGCCCAGCCGTCGACCGGTGCCGCCGCCGGTCGGCCGTTGGACAGATCGAGGACCGTGACGTCGTGCTGATGCCCGATCCACCGCTGTTCGGCACGGTCGGCCGACAATGCCAAGATGCGAAACTGGCGGCGGGTGGAGAACTTCAGCCCGGTGGAAAACGAGAACTCGCTACGGCACTCCGGCGGCAGTAGATTGATGAGTCCGGCGATCAGGTCGGCGGCCGACAGTGGCCCGGTTACCGCAAGGCACGTGGCCTCGATGGCGGCCCCGATCAGCGCGGCCACCGGTGCCGGGCCGGGATTGGCGGCCAGTCGGGCGATCAGGTTCTGATCGACCGGTGTAGCCCGCCCGGCCAGTCGCAGCGAATCAAGTTGCCGAGGAACCAGATCGTAGGTTTGCAGAATGCCGGCGGCATCGGCCGCCCGGATGATGGCGAAGGCGTTGTTGCCGAACCGCGCGAACACGTCCGGCGGAACGATCAGGCACTGGGTATAGACGCGACGTCCGCCGCGACCGCTGTACTCGAACCCGGAGGCCGTGGTTTGCGAGACGCAATACGCGCCGCTGGGTAACGGGTGGAAGTTGACGCTGACGGCGTCGGGCTCCAGTTCCAGCAGAGAATCGTGCGACGGTCCCCAGATGGTCAGTTTCCGCGCATCGGCCTGCACCACGCCGGGGCTCTTGGCCGCCAGGTGGTAGCCGAACGCCCGATCGGTCTTGGCGGAAGTAAAAATGGCCTGTTCGATCTGCGCCATCGTGCCGTACCTTGGGAGCCTAACTCTTTTTGCCGCTACGTTCCAATTCGCTCAAGAGCCACTCGAACGGCTCGATGACGCCGTGTGGCTCGATCCGCAGAGGCACTTGGACGCGGCCCTCGGTCATCGACTCGCGGTACGCACACGTGCCAGCCACGCCGCTGGCGAAGAACTTGTGGCGGCCGAACCGCTCCTGGCAATGTTGCCAGAGCCCGGCAGCATGTGTTCTGGCGTAGCCGGCCGGATCGTTCATGCACTCCCTGCACTGGTCGGCCTTGGTCAGCACCAAAGCGATCGGGCGCTTTCGCCAACCGGCCTTGTCGTTGCTGGTTAGTTCGCTGAGGTAGCTCAACAGTTTCATCGTGAAGAAGTCCTGCTCGCGCGCGCCCTCCCTCAGTTTGATCGAATCGATCAGCACCATCGCGCCGGTACACTTCTCGAGGAAACATCGAATCAGGTGGTAGGTGTGCGGATGGTCCACCTCCTCCAGCAACGCCTCGCCGGCCATGTCGGGCATGATCATCTCGACCGTCTGTCGCTTTCCGGCGCGGCGCATCTGGCAGTGGACCCAGTTCCATCGTTCCGGCTCGCTGGGTGTTTTCGGAGGAAACGCGCAGCGGGCCAACGCGGCCAGCGTCGTTTGTTGCAGCGTGATCGAGAACGCGCCGCGGGCGAGCATCTGCATGCGCTCCGGCCGCCGCGAGAGCATATCCATCAACATGCCGAGGTAGACCGTCTTGCCGGCTGCGCTGGGACCCACCATCGCAATCAACCGCGGATGGACCTTCTTGTTGTCGGCTTGATGGGCCAGCGCCAATGGCGCCGAACAATGCGTGCAAAACTCGGCGTCGAACATGTTGTCCGTGCCGCACACGAAACAGGGTATCGGCACCGCGTACTGCGCCAGCCGGAGCGTTTCCAGCGGTTGAATCACGCTCTTAGTCATACGGGCACCTCCTCGGTACTTGGGGTCTCGGTGTCGACCGGCGGCAGCGTATCGGCCGGTTCCTCCGTGGCGGAGTTACCCCCGGTCAATGTCAGATCGCACACTCCCACCGCACAGCGAAAGCCGATGTTGTGCCGGCGCCCCAGCGGATTCTCTCCGCTTTGGAACTGGCAGGTCGCTTGGTTGTCGAAGTAAGTGTCGAAGGCTCCCCCGCGAATGTTCTTCATCGGGATCGGCAATACGACGTCCTCGTTCGGATGATCCTCGCTACGATAGGCCCCGGCCGTCCATTCCCATACGTTGCCGATCAACTGGTAAACCCCGCCCACGCTGACTCCTTTGGGGAATTCGTCGACTGAAACAATCCCGCCGACCCCGACCGACCACAGATTGGCCCGATTCTCGAGCATGCTGTCACCCCACGGAAACTTCCGCTGCACTCGCGAGGTCGGGGAGAGCGGCACCGGCCAACTACCCGACTTGACCCACTCGGCGTCGGTCGGCAGCCGTTTGCCGGCCCATCGGGAATATGCCACCGCTTCGTACCAACTGATGCCCACCACCGGATGATTCTCCTGGCCGTGCAAGTAGCAGCCGTTCTTCCAGTAGTACGGGCCGGGCTGCCCGGTGCGGTCGACCAGATCGAGTACGGCCGTCCAGATCGATTCGTCCCAGAGCGGCATCTGCTCGTAGCCGCCGCTAATTACGAACTCGTAGAACTGGCGGTTGGTTACCGGGTAGCGGTCGAGGAAGAACCGTTCGACCCGGATCACGCGTCCGCGGGCCGAGACGATCTCGTTGTCGTCCAACCGCCCGTCATCCAGCGATGCGTCGATCCGCCCGAGCACAACCTCGCCGTCCGGTACCAGCGCCATCGTCTCTTCCAGCGCGGACAACGCGGCGCGGAACTGGTCGTTGCTCAAGGTGTCTGCGATCTGCGATCGCAGCAGCAGCGTGCAGCGGCCCTGCTCGAGCATCTGCTCGATCAACCCGTCGGTGTCCGTCGGGTCGACCGGCTTCCTCGGCGGCGGTGTGGCCGGGACCTCTGCCGCATCTTGCGGATTGCAGGCTGCGATCCGGCTGCGCCATGCGCCGAGTGCGATTCGCAACGCGACGTAGCACAAACCGATCCCGCCCGCGGCCGAAAGCAGCGGGTTGAGCATCCACCATCCCAGCCCCGTGTTCACCAGGCAGAACAACAGCGTCCCGCCGAGGATCCAGGTGTTCTTGCATTCTCGCATAGGTCTCTCCGATTACGAAATAGCTGCCCGTCGCCTCACCATGTCCTTACGCAACATCTCGAACTGTGCCATCACCGAATCGAGCGCCGGATCCTCCTCCGCCGCCGGCGCAGGACCGGCCGAAATCGCAGGCGTCGGTTCGGGGGGCCGCGCCGGTGCCGCCACCGGAACTACGGGCGGCGGCGACGACGTCGGCACGACGTCGGCTATCGGTGCGCGCGTGGCCAATTGCCCCGAAAGCCGTTCGAGCAGCGCCCGCATCCCATGCAACTCTTCCGACCACTGCGCCTGCTGCTGTGTGGCTAACCGTTTCTGATCGGCCAACGCTTCGGACAACTCGGCCGCCCGGTTGCGAACCGTCTCTAACTCCGATTCCAATACCTGTTGCTCTTGCTGTAATTCCGACCGCTCATGCTGGGTCTCTTCCAGCAGACGCTTCAACGAACCGCCGTCGGAATCCGAAGACTCGCTTTGAGACACGGCGAACTCGGCTCCCAGTTCGGCCAGCCGTTCGACCCGTGCAAGCACGGTCTCCTGCGTGCCGCGAAACTCGTCGCGATCCTGTTGAACCGTTTCGAGCAACTGCTGAAGCTGCACGCCGCTGTCCGTTGCCGCCGTGCCGTCACCATGCTGCAAGGCGTTTTGCGTATCGGCCAATCCGGCAGCGATCTCAGTCAACCGTTCAACCTGACCGTGGACGGCTTCCTGCGTGCCGCGAAGTTCGTCGCGCTGCTGCCGCACTTCGTCGAGCAACTGTTGAACCTGTTCGCCGTTCTCCGTCGCCGGCGCGTTGCCGCGCTCAGCCAATCCGGCAGCGATCTCAGCCAATCGCTCGACCTGACCGTGGACGGCCTCTTGCGTGCCGCGAAGTTCGTCGCGCTGCTGCCGCACTTCGTCGAGCAACTGTTGAACCTGTTCGCCGTTGTCCGTCGCCGGCGCGTTGCCGCGCTCAGCCAATCCGGCAGCGATCTTGGCCAACTCTTCGACCTGACCTTGGACGGCCTCCTGCGTGCTGCCAAGGTCGTTTCGCTGTTGTTGAACGTCCTGTAGCAGCAGCCGGATCTGTTCGCCTTCTTCCGCCACCACTGCCTGATCGTGTCGTTGTGCCTGTTCGTGCTGGGCCGACGTTGCCTCCTCGGCCTGCTGCTGTTGCGAGAGCCACTGCTGCTGACGCCCGATCAACTCGCCGCAGAGCGATCCGAACTCGTCGAACACATCGGCGAAGAAATGCCCGAACTCACCGTGGCTGGCGCGGATTTCCGCAACCGCGCCTTGGAGGGCGTCTAAACCGGCAAGATGTTCCGACGAATCTACTGACACGGCACCGCTACTGCAAAGGATGTTACTGCGCGAACCACGCTGAGCCGAACGGCGTCACGATCAGCCTGACGGCCCGCGCATCGGATGACTTCCCCCGGACCCCCAGCCCCAAAGGACTCGGCCCAAAGGACTCGGCCCAAAGGAAACGCCCCGCTCCCCCGCAAAAGGGCACGGAAACGCAGACGCAACGGGTCTGTCCATCATCGTAAGTCTAGTTCAGGGTTCGCCCCCGGGCAAAATTCGGCGCCGCTGGACGTGCGAAAGCTGCCTTCGGTAGCGTCTGCCGCCCAATCGGGGCTCGTTTACCCCGTTGGCAGTTCCGTTTGGCGGGGTTATATTACATGAGATGCGGCGTTGAACAAACGCAACGTCGGCCCGCTTCGGCGGGCTCCACGGAAAACGTCAACGGAGGCTCACATGGCCATCCAGAAGCTCGAAATTCACGGCTACCGCTCGTTCGACAAGGCCATCTGGGAGCCGGGCAAGCTGAACCTGCTCGTCGGCCCCAACGGATCAGGCAAGTCAAATCTACTGCGACTGTTGGAGTTGATCTCCGACACGGCCGCCGGCCGGCTGGCCAAATCGATCAACGACGCCGGTGGCATGGTGCCGCTGTTGTGGGATCGAGGGGCCACCTCGTTTGGGTGGAGGGCTACGTTGGACACGGCTACCGAAACGATCACCCTTGACATGAACATCAGACAGCTTGGGGGAGGCAGCGCCTTCGCAATCAATAGGGATACACTTGAAACGTGGCGCAAATACGAACAGGGACGGCCCGAGCCTCCGGTATGCATCTACGCTCGCGGTAGTCGTCTTGCAATGGTTGACGACGTGGAGTCACACGGTCGTGATCCCTTTCCAGATCCCGATCCGAACGAGTCCCTGCTCTCGCAGGTCGGAGGCCTGAGTGTAATTTCGATGGTCACGAAACGCGAGTTGGCAGCATGGCGCGTGCATGATGACCTGGAAGTGGGGGCTCACTCGGCAATACGCCAACCCGTAGTCACACAACACTCGACGTTGGTGGAACCGGACGGCAGCAACCTCGCCACCGTGCTGCACACCCTCTACGGCGAGAACCGCCACTTCACAGAAGAGATCGACAATGGGATGCGGGCGGCGTTTGGCGAGGACTTCGAGAAGATCGCGGTTCGGCCGGTCGGGGCAGGCTTGGTGCAGCTTGCGGTTCACTGGCGTTCGAGTAAGACGTCGCACGTGGGCAGCCAGCTCTCCGACGGCACATTGCGGTTCCTGCTTCTGCTGACAATTCTCGCTAATCCGGAGCCTCCGCCGCTGATCGCCATCGACGAACCGGAAATCGGTTTGCATCCCAGCATGCTTGCCATCCTAGCCGAGTACGCCGCGGAAGCCGCCGAGCGGACACAGGTGGTCATCAGCAGCCACTCGCCCGAGTTCCTCGATGCGTTTACGGAACAGGAACCCCATGTGACGCTGTGCCAATGGGAAGACGGCCGAACGCAGCTTCTGCCGCTACCGCCGGACCAGTTGCGAACGTGGCTGGAGAAATACCGTCTGGGAGAGATGTTCACCTGCGGCGACCTGGACGTGCTGGCCACACCGGACGTCGAGCCGGTGGAAGACTTGGAAGCCGTTTTTGGCGATCTGCCTCCGGAAGGGCACCCCCATCCCCCCAAGTCCCGAGAGCACCACCCATGAGTAGCCGTCACAAGGCTCGCCAGATTGCGATTTTCGTTGAAGGCGACACGGAACGGGGTCCGACAGGTCAGAGGACACTCGCTCCGTTCTTCGGCAGATGGCTCGATCCGCAACTCCCGAAGACGAGCCGAGTTGGAATCAAGACCGTCAAGTTCCAGGGTGTGAGCAACTACCTGGACGATCTGGTGCAGAAACTCGAAGCCCATTTAAGCCAGCCGAAAACAAACTTCGTGATCGGCCTCGTCGATCTGTACGGGCTCCCTCCGAACCGGATCGACCTCTCGGGCTGTACTACCGTTGCCGAGAGAGTTGCCGAGGCCCGCAAGGCGATCTACTCGAAAGTCCCCAAACCTCTCAAGGCCGGGTTCCGGCAGCACTTTGCCGTCCATGAGGTCGAGGCTTGGTTGCTGGCCTATCCGGACCAGTGGCCTCCGAAGGTTCGCGGTCAGATCAGCAAGCGGCTTCCGGAGGAAGTCAACCTTGACGAGCCACCGGCAAAGTTCCTCAAACGCATCCTTGGCGGAAAGTACAAGAAGATCGTCCGCGCCAAGAACATCCTTGGCCGTGTTGATCCACAAATCGCCATCGACAAGTGCCCGCATCTGAAGCAACTTGCTAACGACCTGCTCCGAGTGGCCAGGCGGCTTGAGTGAACCTCCCACAGGCGCGGAAACTCCTTCTACCGGCTGCGCCCAAATGCCTTTGCGTGCCTTTGTGCATTTGCAGCGAAAACATGGTCAGACTCTAAATATTCAATTCAACCCTTGTCTTCCCCGCCCCGGGCCGCTATCTTCTGGGAATGTCAAGACCTCCTCGCCTGGAAATCGCCGGTGGCCTGTACCACCTGCTGGCGAAGACCCGCCGGGCGAACCTCTCCCGGTTCGTGCAGCGGCTGAATACCAGCTACGCGCTCTATTTTCGTTACAAACATCGCCGCCCCGGACACGTGTTCAAGGGCCGCTACCGGGCGACGATTCAAGCAGCGGCGCACCGCCCGCACTGCAGAAGACGCTCGCCCGGCTTGAGGAGGAGATTCTTGCTGGGAGTTAAAGTGTGTTAAACTGAATACTTAGAGTCTGCCCCCGTATGGAATCCCAGTTACCGGCCGATCAGCGGGATGCAACGGGAAACGGCAGGAAGGGAATTGGAGGAGTATTTCGACGATGACCGAAGCCACCGGAACACTGCGGATTGCAATGCTCGCGCCGATTAGTTGGCCTGTGCCGCCGCAAGGGTACGGTCCCTGGGAAAAGGTCGCATGGAGTCTGACCGAGGAGTTGGTCCACAAACGGCACGAGGTGACGCTCTTTGCGGCGGCCGGGTCGCGGACTTCTGCCCAGTTGGTGGAGACGGCACCTCATCCGCTGTCCGTTTGGCCGGAAGACGAACTCCGGATACCGCAACAGCTTGACCCGCAATCGGGGCTGCTGGTGGGGCCACCGGACTTTCGGGCCCTGGAACAGCTACACATCGCCACGTGCATGGAGGCGGTCCGCGGGGGGAGCTTCGACGTCGTGCATTCACACCTGCACGTGCATGCGCTGGTCTTTTCGCGGTTGATTCCTTGCCCCATGGTTTCTTCGCTCCA
>JABMRB010000056.1 GCA_013202865.1 Candidatus Nealsoniibacteriota bacterium
GCATAACCGGCAAAGTCAACCGCCAGGTAGGGTGCGTGAAACGCACCGGGGCATGCGGCACCGCAGCATTCGGGATTGGTGCGTTGCACGCACCCTACCCGGCGCCGTGCAGGGCAGCCAGGGCCTGGTCGAAATCGGTGGTGTCTTTCGTGACGCGGCCGTCGTGCAGCACGAGCGTGCGTGTGGCGTTGCGGGCGATGTCCTGGTCGTGGGTTACGAGAATGACGGTGATCTTCTGCTGCTCGTTGAGCCCTTGGAGGATCTCGATCACTTCCCGGCCGGTCCGCGAATCGAGGTTGCCGGTCGGCTCGTCGGCCATCAGGATCGCCGGCTCGTTGACCAGGGCCCGAGCGATGGCCACGCGTTGCTGCTGCCCGCCGGAGAGTTGGCCCGGATGATGGTCCATGCGGTCGCCGAGGCCGACTATCTCGAGCGCCTCCTTGGCTCGGCTACGGCGTTGGCGTCCGGAAATATCGCGGCTGTAGAGCAGCGGCAGTTCGACGTTGTGCAGGGCGCTGGTCCGGGCCAACAGGTTGAAGCTCTGGAAGACGAACCCGATCTTCCGGTTACGGAGCCTCGCCCGGGCGTCGCGCGACATCGTCACCACCTCCTTCCCGTCGAGCAGGTAGCTGCCGCTGGTCGGACGGTCGAGGCATCCGAGCGTATTCATCAACGTCGACTTACCTGAGCCCGAGGGCCCCATCAGTGCAACGTACTCACCCTGTTCGACAGCGAGCGACACGTCGATCAATGCCTCGACGGTCACCTCGCCGAGGTAGTAGTCCTTGCAGACTTCGTGCAGTGTGATCAGCGACATCTGTATCTTCAGTTCGTAGTACCGGCTTCAGCCGGAATATGAGACATTTCGGCGGCAAGGCATCAAGCCATTTTCCGCCTAAAGGCGGTACTACGAACGGTCCTGCGCGGGTTAATTTTTCTCGGGTCGAGCGTTGCGGGGCAACCATTGGGCCGCGGCCGCACTCCTTACCTTCCAATAGCTTACGCCCCACAGCCGCCCCTTGCAAGCACGTGCCATTGCGGTTGCGTTGGACGGATGGTTGATCGTCGCAAGGTGCGTGGCCGCCGAGGTTTACGAATTATTGCCCACTTTTTCCGAATTTGGACGAATCAAAAGGCAACAATTCCAACCGCCACAGCGCCGCCAAGGCGAGCCGGGCGGACGGTCGGATGTCCGTGGCCGCCGGTACCGGGCACACATTCTACCATGGAACGCACCGCGATTGCGAATCGCAGTGAAAACGGTCCCGCCCGACGGGAGGTTGGGGGTATAAGTGTACATCTACAGAGGGTGAGGAAGAGACCGGGAACCGGGTGGCGCGGAGAGTGGGCGGTTTCCGACTCGGAGATTTCTGAATTGGGGAGTTCAATTTGCAATTTGCAATTCCCAATTTGCAATTCTTCTCTGGTGCCGGACCCCACCGAACGCAGTCGGTGGGCGTTTAAGGTCTCTCCCCACTTCCCACTTCCCACCACCCACTGCTCTTCACGTGCTATACTGTATAGATTGCGAATCCGCTGCCCCACCATCCGTTGTGATACGAGGAGACACCTGTGCGAAAGAGAACGATTCCCGCTGCCCTGCTGGCGGTCGGTTTGATGATGACGCCGTTGGTTGAACTGTCGCAGGCGTGTACGTCGATTATGGTCGGGCGGAAGGCGTCGACCGACGGGTCGGTGATGACTTCGCATACTTGCGATAGCCATCGGAGCGGGTCGGCGGTTGTGTTCATCCCGGTCGGTAAGTATGGGCCGCATGCGCAGCGATTGTTGACCAAACGCAGCGAAGATGACAGCGGGCCCATGCAACGGTACGGGCGGGTGCCGACCGGGAAGATTCCGCAGATCGCTGAGACGTTCGGCTATATTGCGCCCGCCTACGCCGCGATGAACCAGCGGCAGCTTGCCATCGGGGAGTCGACGTTCGAGGGACGCACGGAATTGGAAAGTGACAAGGGATTGATCGATTGCGAAACGCTCACCCGGCTGATGCTCGAACGGGCGAGCACGGCGCGGGAGGCGATCCGGATCGGCGGGGCGCTGATCGATAAGTACGGCTGGTGCGACACGGGCGAGGCGCTGACGATCGCCGACCCTAAGGAAGTGTGGGTGATGGAGATCGTCGGCCCGGGCAAGGACCAACTCGGGGCCGTCTGGGCTGCACAACGGGTGCCCGACGACCATGTCTCGGTCGTGGCCAATGCGGCGCGGATCGGCGAGCTCGATCTGGCCGACAAAGATTACTTCATGGCCTCGAAGAACGTTTTGAAGCTGGCCGAGGATCGCGGCTATTGGGACCCTAAGAGCGGCCGGCCGTTTCGGTTCTACGAGGCATACAATCCGACGGGCCGGACCAGCTTTGCGGCCACGCGGCGGGAATGGCGGGCGCTGGATCTGCTGGCCCCGTCGCTGCAGTTGGAACCGAACGCCAACGTGTTTCCGTTCTCGGTCAAGCCGGAGAAGCCGGTCGGCCCGGAGCGGATTATGGAGCTGTTCCGCGATACGTTCGAGGGGACCGACTTCGATATGGTCAAGAACGTCACGGTGACCGACGAAGAGGGCAAGACGGTCAAGAGCCCGTTGGCCAATCCGTTCATGCCCTACGAGATGAACGACGTGCTGAAGATCAACGGCGGCTGGGGCCGGCTTGGCGAGCGGCCGATGGCCCGGTGGTATTGCATGTACGTGACGGTCACGCAGTCGCGGTCGTGGCTGCCCGACGCGGTCGGCGGCGTGGTATGGCTCGGCTATGGCAACCCGGCGATGACGACTTACGTGCCGGTCTACGCCGGCGTGACCGATCTGCCGGCCGACTACAAGACGGACGGACGGACGACCGGTTTCAGCCGCCGCTCGGCCTGGTGGGCGTTCAACCGGGTGGCCACCATGGCGGCACAGCGTTGGGGCGACATGCGAGTCGACGTGGCCGAGGTCCGCAACCCGTTGCAGGAGAAGTTCTTGCAGTCGCAAGCAGAGATCGCCACCGAGGCGGCCCGGCTCCTCGACGAAGACCCCGCCAAGGCACGTGCCTATCTAACCGAGCAGACCGGCCGAGCGTGTGCCGAAGCAACCGAAGCGTATTGGAACCTGGGCGATATGCTCTGGACGAAGTACGACGAGAAGTGGTAGGGGCCCCCTCACACGTCCCACGGCTCGCGCCGCGCCCGATCGAGCCAGTGGTTGGCTTGTTCGTCGCCGACGAACTCCTCTTTTTCCGGATTCCACCGTAGCGGCCGGCCTAGCCACTGGGCGATGTTGCCGATGTGACAGATCGTCGCGGCACGGCAACCGAGCTCGACGTCGGCGGCCGGTTTCTTCCGGCTCCCAACGCTGTCGAGGAAATTGGCCGCGTGGTTGTTGCTACTATACGAGAGCGTCCGGTCCCCGGCGGCGGCCTCCAGGGCGAGTTCTTTCGGATCGTAACGCACGTCGACCCATGCGCAGGTTACCATGTGGATCGACCCACGGGTGCCGACGAACTTGACGTCGTTGCCGGGCGTGCGGCGATACAACATCCGGCCGTCGGCATAGCGAAACGCGACGCAACGCCCGTTGTGCTTGGCCGGGTCCAGCGGCGTGACCTCTACCGGCCCGGTATGCTCGGTTCCCAGGGCCAATTGGGCCAGATCGAACAGATGGGCACCGACGTCGGTCGTGCCGCCGCCGCTGTAGTCGCGATAGGGGATCCAGCCCTTGCCGCGTTGCAGCACCGGATGGAAAGGCCGCCATGGCGCCGGGCCGAGAAACATCTCCCAATCGACGTGCGGCGGCACCGGCTCGGCGGGGAAGTTGCACGGCCGGGAGATGCCCCACGTGCCCACTTCAATGTACCGATAGCCGCCCAGCCCGCCCTCGCGGAACAGATTGCAGCCGAACACGGCGGCCGGGTTCGAGCGGTTTTGTGTGCCGACCTGGAATACGCGTTCGTATCGCCGCGCCGCGGTCACAGCGGCCCGGGCCCCGCGGATCGTCAGCGAGAGCGGCTTCTCGCAGTAGACGTCCTTGCCCTGCTTGCACGCCCGAACGGCAATCGGCACGTGCCAGTGGTCGGGCGTGGCGATGGCTACCACGTCGACGTCCGTGCGGCGGATCAACTCGCGGAAGTCGCCATACTCCGTGCAATCCGTGTTGCCGTGCTTTGCGTCGATCGTTTGCTTGGCCCGGGCGCGGCGCTGGGAGTCGACGTCGCAGGCGGCAAGGCACTGGGTCCGCGGATCGGCAAGGAACCCTGCCAACACGTGGCTGCCCCGCATGCCGGTGCCGATCATCCCCATCGTGATCCGTTGGCTAGCCGCCGGGCGGTCGCCCGCACCGAGGGCGGATGAAGTGATCACGTACGGAGCCGCTGCCGTGGCGGCGACTTTTCTCAGGAATTGACGGCGTGACGGATCGGTTGGTTTGGATGGCATTGCTTGTTCTCGGGGGAGAGTTTCGTTCTCGTCACACTCGTAGGGTGCGTGAAACGCACCACCGCCAATATGTTGCGGTGCATTGCACGCACCCTACTCTCCTTGGCCACCGGGCTTGACGAACTCGCGCCACTGCTTCTCCACCCGCCTCGCGTCCATCTCACCCGATCGAATCAGAATCCGATACCGCAGTGTGAGGCTTTCTCCGGCGGGTAGCGTCAACGGTTTGTTGAACAGCACGGCCGGGCTGTAGTAGGGCATGCCCTTGGTGACGTACCATGGCGAAGGATGACGCAGGTTCTTCGGGTGGTCGAAGATGGCTACCGCGGCCGGGCCGCCGGACGGTGTCTTGCCGGTGACCAGCAGCCAGCGGGCGTTGGGTCCATGGGTCTTCGCTTCCGCGACGCCCTCGCTGTTGACGACCTTCCAACCGCGGGTGTGCTCCGCCATGCGGACCGACATCCCGGCGTAGCCTCCGTGCCCCACGCCGCCCGGCTGGCCGGGGATCGGTGTGCGGTCGAGCACGACGTCTTGATCGCCGGCGGTGAACGTGCCTTGCCAATTGATATGGTAGCTGCCGTCCGCTTGCGGTGGGCTGAAGCGGATCGTCCGGCGTTCGGTCAGCACGGCCGACTTGCCCGGCGGATGGAAGCTCAGGTCCAGGTCGAGCCGGGCGGAGTGATCGTCGTCGGTGGCCGTCTTGACGGCAAGCACTTCGGTCGTCCCGGGCGAAATGCCCTCGGCGTTTTCGTCCCAGTAAACGAGCCCGTTGATCGATTTCCAAGTAAACCAGATCGCCCGATGCCACGGGTGGTCGGCCGGGCGGAACCACGTCAGCGTGGTGCCGTCGGCGAGGCCCACCGGGTGCAGGCACGGTTTGCCGTGGCCGCGTCGGTGGTTCGATTGCCACACGATCCGCCCGTCGCGAAGCAGTGCGAGCGACTCGTCGGTGCGGTGCCAGTTGTAGCCGGGCGTCTGCGGCAGGGGCGATTCATTGCTGCCGGCCGGTTGTTGTGCCTGGGCCGGTGCGAGTGACGTTAAGAGCAGTGTGATCGCCAACAAGATCGCGGCCTTCATTGCGTTCCTCCATAAGCTGTGGAAAGAAGGGGGTTGGTCCAAAGTGGGGCAACACTTTTTCGACCACCTGTCGCCGCTTGCAGCGGTTACCCGAAGGTACTCTACTTGCCCGTCGGCGTCGAGTTGCCCCGGGGAACCATGCAGGCGAGCCGCCTGCACCACGAGAATCGCGATGCTGGTAGCCATTTCCCGGCCCGGAACGCGGCGCCAAGGTTTTTTTAGAAAAAATACCGGCAAGAAAGTGGCCACCCGAAACTTGCACGGCGACTCCCGGCGGCCTAAGATGAGCGGATCGTGAGCGGTTACCCATTTTCTTTCCTTGCCTGAAGGGAGCGTGTGATGATCCGAGTCCGAAGTTTGTTGGTACTGGCGATGGTGCTGCTGATGGGAGCCGCCTTCGTCAGCGTCGTCCAAGCGGCCGAAGGGACCCGGGGCGGGGCCGGCCGAGGAGGCAGCCGCGGCAGTCTGCTCGGCCTGCTGCGTGTGGAGCAGGTGCAGAAGGAGTTGAAGCTGACTGAAGGGGAGATCGCCAAGGTCAAGGCGCTCGGCGAGAAACTTAGCGCGGAGATGCGCGCGCAGTACACGGCCATCCGGGAGATCGAAGACCGCGAGAAGCAGCGGGCGAAGTTTACCGAGCTGCGCGACCAGTCCGAGAAGAAGGCCCGCGAGGCGCTTCGCGAAATCGTGCCCCGAGAGAAGATGATGCGGCTGTACCAGATCCGCATGCAGGTCCGCGCCGTCGGCGACAGCCTGGCCAGCACGTACATCGCCGGCAGGCTCAAGCTGACCGATGAGCAGAAAGCGAAGTTGGCCCAGATCGGCAAAGATTCGCAGGCGAAACGGTCGGAACTGTACGGCAGCCTGCGCGACGCCAGCGAAGAGAAGCGGAGAGAAGCATATACGAAAGTCCGCAAGATGCGCAGCGACGCCGACGAGAAGGCACTCGGATTGCTGACCGCCGAGCAGAAGGAAGCCTTCGAGAAAATGAAGGGCGAGAAGTTCGAGATGCCGTCGCGTGGCGGCCGATAGCTGATTGCCCGATCACCGGCACGGCGGCTTGGATGAAGGTGCGTACTTCAGCGTCAAGCCGCCGTGCCGCGTAGGTCAGGGCTTGCCCTGACGGCCACCTGCGTACTCGTGTTACGCGGTTGGATACTCGTGTTACGCGCTATTGTCAGGGCAAGCCCTGACCTACGTACCGCCAATCCACCTTGCCTCGGTAGCCCATCGTCTCGTCGACCAACTCGAATAGCCCCGGGTCGTATCGCTTGAGGGACTCGCGGGTGGTGATCGGGCGTGCCGCATCGTTGGGCGGTGTGCCCTGGCCGGTGGCGTCGAAGTAGGCCGTTACGCCCTCGGCCCAGTAGTCGACGCGACCGTGGACCGCGGCCGTGCCCTTCCATTGGCCGCGCTTCATGGCGGCGGCGTGGAGGGTCGCGAGCCGCTTGTCGAACCGGACGTCCATCCGCTGCACACGCAATTCGTACTGCTGGACGTCTTTCCGCTTCTCCCAGTTCGGATCGACCGGTCGCGTGCCGGTTACCCGATAGATGGCCTTGGCAAACACGCGAATCACCTGGCAACCGGTGGCGTATGGATCGCTGCCGAGATCGCTCAGCACGTTCTCCTGGCCGACGGCCATCAGCTTCATTTCAGGCGAGTAGTCCAACAGCCGCGCCGTGTGATCCGGGTGTTCGCCTCGGAGCTTCTTATACTCGGGCAGGTCGGACAGTTTCTCGCCGGGCCCCAGCACAACCAGCCTCGCCCCGTCGGCGATCAGCGCTTTGAGGATATCCTGCCGGTAGGCGAACATCTTGCGGATCGTATCGTTCGCCTTGAGCATGGCCGCGTCGCTGGCCCCGCGTCCCAGGACGGTGAACTCGCGGGCCCAGGTAAACTTCGTGTAGTAGGGATCGACGTTGAACTTCGCCGGCGGCGCCTGCACGTTGGGCAACGCTTGCAGCCAGCGGTAACGCCAGTCCCGATCGGGAGCCAGCTTGAACGTGCTGCGGACCAATTCGTACCCCTCCGGATCGTAGACCTTCAACTGCTCGCGCCGCCCGACGGGGCCGTGGTTGTAGTTGTTCACGCGGTTGCAATCGAAATAGGCCTGGGCGATCTCGGCCCAATACTCGCCCTCGTTGGAGCCGCAGTAGGTGTCCTTGTAGAGGCCCTTGTCGATCGCGTGGCGGTAGGTGGCCGTCTTGCGGTCTTTCCACGTCGGGTCGATCCGGCCCAAGGCGCCGTCGATCGTGTGACAGAATTCATGCACGGCGATACTCTCGTCGTCGTAGCGGTCCAGCGGCAGGCTCAACAGGTTCTCCTCGCCAAAACTGGTGGGCAGCCCGCCCGTGCCTCGCACCCGTTCGTTGAGATAGTCCGGGTTGGGTGCGTTGCGGTTCTCGGGAAGATCGGTATAGACTTGATCCTTGCCGATGATAACCAGGTACATACCCGAATCGACCATCGCGCGAAGCAGGTCCGCTCGGCCGGCCAGCACGCCGGTGGCAATGTTGTATGCACGCACCAGTGCCAGATCGGCGACCTCGGCCGCAGCCACGACCGGCATCCCGCCGACCTCGACGTGTTTCTTGTAGAACTCCCGCGCCGCGTGGCGGTCGCGCTCGCGGACCTTCTCGAAGAACGACTCCGGCGGCGGCGTCACGGCCGGCGTGCGGGTGGGTAGGTCGGCTTGCGCGTCGACACTGAGAAGGATGGCGATCGATACGACGGCTGCCAGGGTCCATTTCGCGAGTCTCATCTGCGTGGTCTTTCTTCAAGAGGGTCTATCAATTTGCCTGCGGCCGCGCCGAAAGCTCTTCTGCATTGCACTGCTCATCAGTCTACGCCTTGGCAGGCCGTTGTGCCATATCCGCCGGAATGGCCATCAGGAGAGCCCCCTCGCGTGGGGGAATCACTCGCGGGAAAGTTGTAATGTTTGCAACTCTCCATTATAATGGAGCCAGTTGGTTAGGATCTCGATGGAGGTAAGCTAGATGCGTAGTTTTGCAGGTGCGTTCGCCAGAGCGCGCCGTCATATAGCGCGATCTCGGCAGGCAACCGTCGGACCGAAACGTACGCGTCGCGGCCCGTTGACGCTGGAGCCGCTCGAAGGGCGGTTGATGCTCGACGGTTCGCCCGTGATCACCGAGTTCATGGCGATCAACAACACGGGTCTACGAGACGAGAACCTCGAATACTCCGATTGGATTGAGATCCACAACCCCACGCCCGGCCCGATCGACCTGAACGGCTGGCACCTGACCGACGACGACGACGCTCTGGCCAAGTGGACCTTTCCCAACGTGACGCTCGGCTCGGGTGCCTATACGCTCGTCTTCGCATCCAACAAAGACCGCAGCGTGGCCGGTTCTCAGTTGCACACTAACTTCAAGCTCGACGGCGACGGCGAGTACCTCGCGCTGGTCCGGCCCGACGGCACAAACATCGCCCAGCACTTCACGCCCGAGTACCCGGAGCAAGTAGCCGACGTCTCCTATGGTATCGCCGACGCAACCGTCATCTACGGGGATCTGGTCTCTCCCGGTGCCCGTGTGAGTTACCATGTGCCGGTCGACGGCGATGAAGCGTGGGCCCCGGGCGACGACCCGCCGGAGTGGACCGGGATCGGCTTCGACGATTCCGCCTGGACCGACACGATCGACGTCGATCCGGCCGGGATCGTGATTGCCGAGATCGATTCCGCCGGACCGAACTTCGTCGAGATCCAGAACGCTGCAAACCACTCGATCGACACCTCCGGCTGGGCCGTGCTGGTCAACGACGCCTCCGGAGGCGCTAGCGCCGTCAACGCGATCGCATGGAACCTGTCCGGGTCGGTGGCTGCCGGTGCATTGCAATACCGCAGCGACGACGCGGGCAATCCGGCACACTATTGGGGCGGCAACATCGATTGGACCGCAGGCGGCGACGGCTGGGTGATGGTCGTCGACGATGGCGGAGAAGCCATCGACTTCGTGGCCTGGGGATACTCGGCGGCCGAGATCGACACGATCGGATTCGACTACGAGGTCTCGCCCGGCGTGATCGTCGCGATCGCCGTCGGCGATCAGTTCAGTGGCGACGGGGCCGAGGTGGGCGACGGCAGCGGCGGCGCGCCCGGGCCTCAGGAGGATCTGATCTCCTTCCAGTCGCCCTGGTACTGGATGCATCCGACCAACGGCATCGACCCGGCCGGCGCCGACTCCAACTTCAACACGACCTGGATGCAACCGCCCGGCTACAACGGCCCGGCGTTTGCCGGTCCCAGCCCGGGACTGTTCGGCTACGGCGATATCGGAGACCTATCGATCGCAACCAACATCGGCACGCCCTCCAGCGGCAGCCGCTACTCGGCCTACTTCCGCCGCGAGTTGACGATTACCGAGAGCATGGCCAATGCCGGGATCGAAATCCTCAGCGACGACGGCGCGGTGATCTACCTCGACGGTGTGGAGATCGCGCGAAATAACATCGCCGTTGCCGACACTTACGGCGCCCTGGCGATAGACGACCTGTACTCCGACAACAACGCCCGAACCGAAGACGAAACACGGACCCTATCGATCCCGGACCTCACACCCGGCACGCATTGGATCGGGGTCTCCGTCCATCAGAACCAGACGGGTAGCTCCGACCTGGGATTCGACATGCGGCTGTTCGGCCAGACGACCGGCGGACTGGGAACCGCCCTGCAACGCACCGGCAGCAGCGACACGAACACGGCCGGTGACTTCGTTGCCGCCCGCGAACCGGACGCAGGCGTGCAGAACGGCGCGATCGTCGTGCCGTTCGGCGAGACGGCTCCCGCAACCACGGGCGTCGGCTTCAGCAGCGGCTCGTCGGCGTTCGATGCCGACGTCCAATCCGACGTGGCCGCCGAGATGCTCGGCGTCAACACGTCGCTGTGGACCCGCATCGAGTTTCAAGCCACCGACCCGGCGTGGTTCGACGAGTTGCTGCTGCGGATGAAGTACGACGACGGTTTCGTGGCCTATCTCAACGGGGCCGAGGTGGCCTCGCGCGGCGCTCCCGACGTCCTGCCCTACAACGCCGCCGCCACCGGCGCCCGCTCCGACGCACTGGCCGTGCTCGCGGAAGACTTCGATATCACCGAGCACCTCTTCGGCGCGCTCGTGTCCGGCGATAACGTGCTGGCCGTTCACGGACTCAACCACGCGGCCGCCGACGCCGGGTTCCTCATCTTGCCCGAGTTGATCGCCACGGGCGACTTCAACGACCCGCAATACATGATCTCGCCCTCGCCGGGAACCTCCAACACCTCCGGGGCCGTGGGTCTGGTTTCCGACACCGCCTTCAGCGTCGACCGCGGGCTCTTCACCGATGTCTTCGACGTCGAGATCACCACCAAGACACCGGGCGCCGCGATCCGTTACACGCTCGACGGCAGCGTGCCGACCGAGACCTACGGCTCAACCTACAACTCCGCGGCGATCACCGTCGATACGACGACCACGCTTAGGGCAATCGCCTACATGCCCGGCTACGTATCGAGCAACGTCGACACGCAGACCTACATCTTCCCCGAGCACGTGGTCAGCCAGGACGGGGCCGGTTTCCCGACCGCCTGGGGCGTGTCGGGTGGGGCCGACTACGGGATCGATCCGGAAATCGTCGGCACGCCGCAGAACCCCAACCCGACGTACTACGACGAGTTCATCGACGGCCTGGCGGCGATTCCCACGCTCTCGCTGGTGTTGCCGATCGAAGATATCTTCGCAAACGGCGGATTGTACGACCAGCCGGGGAGTACGACCCAAGAGGAGGCAACCTCGGCCGAGTGGATCTTCACCGACGGGCGGAAGAGTTTCCAGGTCGATGCCGGGCTGAAGATGCAGGGCGGGGCCAGCCGGAACCCGAGCAGCTCGCCCAAACACTCGATGAGTCTGCGGTTCCGCGAGCAATACGGCACCGGCCGGCTCGAATACCCGTTGTTCGAGGGCTCCTCAAGCGACGAGTTCAACAGCCTCCAGCTTCGGGCCATGTACAACAACTCATGGATCCATTGGGACTCCGGCCAGCGAATCCGCGGGTCGATGATCCGCGATCAGTGGGCCCGCGATTCGCTGCTGGACATGGGCCACGAAGACGCCGGGCAGGGCGACTATTACCACCTCTACATCAACGGGCTCTACTGGGGCGTTTACAACGTCCACGAACGTCAGGAGGCCTCCCACTACGCGCTCTATCACGATTTCAACGACGACAACCTCTACGCGCTCAACAGCGGCGCGGCCATTGATGCGCCCCCGGTCGCGGCCAACACCTGGAGTAACCTCCAATCGTTGGTCGCCAATGCTGCCGCCGACAGCAACATCACGCTGGCCGAGTTCGAGCAGATCTCGCAGAAACTCGACGTCGTCAACCTGATCGACTACATGA
>JABMRB010000442.1 GCA_013202865.1 Candidatus Nealsoniibacteriota bacterium
GTGCTGCTGGCCGATCCGCCCACCGAAAAGCACGTCCGGCTCGTTTTCGAACTCTCCGGCAAGGGGCCGCGCGAGTTGCTGTTCTGGAACGTCCGCGGTCTGGGCACCGTGCGGCTGCTCTCGCCGCGGCGGTTTGCCCGGGAATTGGGCCCGGACAAGCTGGGGCCCGACGCCCTGGAAATCTCGGCCGACGCGTTGCGGCAGCGACTGGCCGGCAGCCGCCGCGCGATCAAGGTGGCTCTGCTCGACCAGCGGGTGCTGGCGGGGATCGGCAACCTCTACGCCTCGGAAATCCTCCACCGCATTGGTCTGCACCCGGAGTCGATTTGCCACAAATTGCGGCCCGCTACGTGGAAAAAGCTGCATGCAGCCATCGGCGAGGTCCTCGAAGAGGCGATCCGTCACCAGGGCTCCACGTTGCGCGACGGCACCTACCGCATCGGCCGAAATCGCACCGGCGGCTTCCAAATCTACCATCGCGTCTATCAGCGAGCGGGCGAGCCGTGCCTGCATTGCGACCGGAGCCCGATCGTCCGCATCGTCCAGGCCCAGCGCTCAACGTTCTTCTGCCCCGCGTGCCAGCGAAAGACGGCTTGACAGTTCGACGAAACTCGGTAGACTGAAACGACGTTGAAACGCCCCCCGACTGCGTCGGGGGATCCCGCCGATGCTTTTCGGCGGGCTTTTCGAGTGGATTGTCCCGCACTGACCAAGGAAGAAGTCATGGGCCGGAAACCCCCGCGGCCACACGCGTTCTGTCGTACGATATTGCTGATCGGCCTGCCCGTCGCATGGGTCGTTGCCACGGTGGCCGAGGCCCAACCGTTGCGACCGGTGCCCGGCGCCGGCGGCCGGGCGGCCGTAGCGGCCTACAACCGCGGTGCCTCGCAGATGGACCTGGGTAACCTGGATCAAGCGATCCGGGCGTTCTCCGAGGCCGTGCAACTCAACCCGCAACTGGCCCGGGCCTACAGTAGCCGCGGACTGGCACTGGCGATGCAGGAGAAGTTCGATCAGGCCCTGGCCGACCTGAACCGCGCCGTGCAACTCGATCCGCGCGACGGCACGGCCCGGTTCAACCGCGGCTTCACCTACTACCGCCAAGGCGAGTTGGACAAGGCGCTGCCCGAGTACGACGCGGCGATCCGGCTCGACCCGAAACACGCGGGCGCCTATCGCGACCGCGGGTTCCTTCGTGCCATGCGCGGCGATCTCGACCGGGCCGTGGCCGATCTGACCCACGCCATCCGGTTGAAGCCGACTGACGCAGCCGCCTACACGAGCCGCGGGTTTGCCCATTCGCAGCGCGGCGATCTGGATCTGGCCGTCGCCGACTACACCCGCGCGATCCGGCTCGATCCGAAAGACGCCAAAGCGTTGGCCGACCGCGGCTACGCCCGCGTGCTCAACGGCGACTTGGACCCGGCGCTGACCGACCTGAACCGCGCGTTGGAGCTTGCGCCGAACGATCCCGACACGCTCTTCAGCCGCGGTTTCGCCCATTTCCGCAAGGGCGATTGGGACAAGGCCACCGCCGACTACAATGCGGCCTTGAAGCTCGACCCGGAGTACGCCGAGGTCTACCGCGAGCGAGGGCACGTGCTGGCCGTGAAGAACCAACTCGACGAGGCGCTGACCGAGTTGAACCGCGCGTTGAAGCTTTCGCGCACCGACTTCGCCGCCTGGTTCATCCGCGGCACCGTCTACCTCAAGAAGGGCGACGCGGACAAGGCCTTGGCCGATTTCACCGAGGCGATCCGCATCAATCCGCAACATACCGAGGCCCTTTTCGACCGGGCCATGCTCTACGCCGCCCGGGACGACTGGGACAAAGCAACGAACGACTACGCGACGGTCGTCGGTCTCCAGGCCCGCAGCCCGAAGGCCTACAAGCAATGGGCCGGCGACAAGGGCCACGCCGACGCCGAGAAGATCGTCGACCGCCTCGAAGCCCTGTTGCTCGAGCGGAAAGCCCGGGCCACCGAGCACTACCGCGAGGCCTTCGCGCTACAGAAGGAGAACAATCTCGACGGGGCAATCGCCGAGTACGGCCGGGCCGTCGCGACGTATCCGAGATACGTGGAGTTGTATTTCAATCGAGCCATCGCGCTGCGCTCGAAGAACCGGCTGAGCAACGCACTGGCCGACTACGACCAGGTGATCCGGCTCGATCCGAAATACACGATGGCCTACCTCAACCGCGGGCTGATCCACTA
>JABMRB010000443.1 GCA_013202865.1 Candidatus Nealsoniibacteriota bacterium
CTTCGTTCGCGAGTAAGGGCCGTATGGCTCCGCGGGCAACTGCTGCACCTCAGCGCCGGCATGATGGCCTTTTGTCGATGGGGGATACTGCTGTTTCTCGCCGGGATGGCAATTGACTGGTTGATTCGCATTCCCATGCCGGGGCGCGCCGCGATCCTCGCGACCTTGCTGGTCGTTTCGCTATACAAGGCCTGGCGCTGCGGTTGGCGGGAAATCCGCCCGTTCAACGCCACGCATACGGCGTTGCGAATCGAAAAACATTTCGGCGGCCTCGAGAGCCTGCTCGTTACTGCGGTCCAGTTCGGAAGTTCCCAGCCGGTTTCGGGAACGTCCGCGTCGCTATGCGAGATGACCTGCCGCCAGGCCGTGGAAACCGTTGCGCCATTGCGGACGCAAGAGACAGTTCGCTACGACGGGCTTCGCCTTCCGGCGGCGGCCCTGCTCCTGCTGGCCTTGAGTATCGGCGGCTTTGCCGTGGCGAAAAGTGACCTTCTCATCGCCGGTGCGGGCCGGATATTTGCGCCCTGGTTGGAGATCAATTATCCCATTCGCACCCATCTCACAATGGAAACCGGCGATATGGTTGTGAAGGAGGGCACCCCCGTTCAGATCAAGGCAAGCGTCTCTGGCGTAATTCCAAGCGAGGCGGAGTTGGCCCTGCGGACCGGCACGGGAAGTCCGCGGATGCACGCGTTGGAGATCACCGATGGCGAGTGCGAATACAAGATTGCGGCCGCCTTCCGAGGTTTCAAGTATTACGTCATCGCCGGCGACTCGCAGAGCGATTGGCGCTCCGTGGACGTGATTTCTTCTCCACGGATCCAGAAGGCCGAGGTCAAGCTGGAATTCCCGCCCTATACAAAACGTCCCACGGAAACCGTTGAAGCCTTGACGGTCGCCGTGCCCGAGCGAACCACTGTTAAGTGGAAACTCACCCTCGACCGCGCGGTCAGCAAGGCCGACTTCAACCCGACCGGCGGAGACGTGCAGCCGCTTACGATTAGCGACGACGGACTCACGGTAGAGATGCAACAGGTCGTTACGCAATCGCGGTCGTACAACTTCTCGTGGGTAGAAAGAGATCACAGCTTCTCCTTCATGAGTCCCAGTCATTACCTGCAGGTATCGCCGGACCAGCCTCCTCGCGTTGAACTCACATCGCCGAAGAGCAACCTTTATGCGACCTTGGGACGCAAGATCGATCTGGCCGTCCGCGCCCGCGACGACCACGGCATCGGCGAGTGGGGCGTCGCCTATCGCTTCAACAAGACCGAGGAGAAGAAGGTTGACTTTGAGACGCCGATACTCGGCGATGGCAGCGAGACACAGATCGACTGGGACTATCGCACCGTTCTTCCCAAGCTGGCTATCGGCGACAGCGTTTCGTTCGTCGTTGAGCTAGCTGATCGGTATCCGGGGCCGAACGGGTCGCACCGAGCACGCTCGCAAGCGAGAAGGATAACGTTTTTGTCCAGGGAGGACTATCTTAAGCACATTGCAAAGCAGAAGCAGCGTCTGCTTTCGCAGCTCATGGCCATCTATCGCGAGGAGCGTAGGGTGCATGAGGTCGTCAGAAGTCTCGACCCGGCCGATGACGTGTTCATCCAGACGTGTCAACTTGAAGCGGTTCGACAGGAGTTGATCCGCGGACGACTTAATGTCCTAAAGGAACGGATTGACGGTTTGGTTGACGATCTGGCCGCGAACAACATCACGGATGAAGCGGAGACAGCGATGCTCGTTCGGCTTAGCTCGGATCTGCAAACCGTCGCGAAAGAGCATGTTGGGCGTGCGGCTTCCGGGCTCAGGAACCTCGTGACGGTTTCCAACAAAGTGGCGTCCGCTGACGCTCCCGACCCGGCTCCAGCGGTGCATATGGTCGACAGCGCCGCACGCGAGCTTGGGTGCCTGATGCTGCCGATGGGTTTCAGGGAGGCCACGGAAGTCATGGCTCGCGAATTGCATGCGATCGCTCAGACTCAAGCTTCGTTGCGACTGCAAACCATCATGACGGAAGAGGCTGCCAGCGACGGGACTGAGGCCCTATCGAAGGCGCAGGACGAGCTCGCCGGATGGATCACCCGATTGCTTGGCGCGACGCCCCAGGACAAGGAGAGTACAATCGAGGACGCACTTATTGCGTTCAACTTGTCCCGCCTTGTCAAGCAGTTGCGCAGCGCCGGGGTCGATGCGAAGATGGCTGAAGCCGTCGCCTTGATTCGCAAAGCCGAGTCCGACGACGCGGCACGACTTCAGGCCGACGTCATCAAGGCGCTGCTGCATGCGGAGTTCCGGCTACGGGTCGGATCGGAATACGAGGCCCTGTTGAAGGCCGGCGAGTTGTTCGTGTCGCAGGCCGACTATCAGAAGAAGCTGCGCGAGGCGAGCGCCAAGCTGACTCCCGAACAATTCAACAAGCGCCGATCCGAGCTCGGGCAAGCCCAGGCGGCGCTCCGTATAAAACTCCACTTGCTGCTGATGCCGGCCGTTCCCGCGCCTCGACCGCGTCTGCTCGATACCGATCTCCCACCGCAACCCCCGGTCGACAACTTGCTAGCCGCGGCCGAAGGGACCATGGAGAAGGCCGCAATCCATATTGCCGCGGGTGATCGGGACAAGGCCGCAATCCAGCAACAGCAGGCTTCAGACGCCTTCGAGGCGTTGAGTGAGATCGTACGCACGCGGATCGAAGCCCTGGTGGAGCATCACCGGGTGGCGCATCTTATCAACATGGCCGGGCAACGTACGACGGAGATCGGCCTGCTTGAAGAGCGCCAGCTCAGTCTGCTCGAGAAGACGCAAGATGCCGCCGACGACAGCGCGGATTCAGCATATCTGGCCGTGAGCGAACAGAAGCTGGTCGAAGACGTCAAGAGACTCCAAATGGGAATAGTCAAGTGGAATAAGAGACTTGCGACACCGAACGAAGACGTAGTGCCGCTTCTGAACTGCCTCGATAAGATGGTTCGCTTTACGACCGAAGCCGCCTCTTCGCTCAAGGAGAGCCAGCTCTCCCAGGCTATCGTTCACCAGGAGGCAGCTCTTGAAGCACTGGCGGAGGCCACCGGCCTGATAGAGAAACAGACAGCGAATCTTTCCAGTTTTGCGGCCGCACTAGGGCTTACGAATGCCGTTCTGGCGCCGGCTCCGTATGTGGCTGACATCGAGGCCGAACAGCGCGACCTGATTGCGGCAACGCGAGAGGCCAAGCCGGCCGACTTGCCGAGTCTTGCGATTACGCAGAAGAACCTGGTTCACGCGGTAAACGCCGTGCTCGATTCCCTGGAAGTATTGTCCCACAAGATCGAGTCCGGAACCGTGATGCTCTTTGCCAAGGACGACATGGAAGCAGCCGGGATCGCGATCCAGGACAACGACCTCGTCGAAGCGGAAGACGCACAAACCTTTGTGGCCGAGTCGTTGGGCGACCTGCTCGTCGAGATTCAGACCGTAACGCCGCAATACGGCTACCTCCTCGAAGTGACGGAATTCTTCCGCGAGATCGTGTCCGAGGGGCTGATCGTTCGAGCGGCACAAAGCCAAATACGCGAGAAAACACTGGCCGCGCCGGACGACGCCTCGCTTCGCGGACTTGTCGACCAGCAGCGTGCATTGCTGTTAAGAGCAGAGGCATACGGCAGCCTGCTTCACAAAGCGACTGGGTTGAAGAGTTACAGCCTTAGCGCGGAACACATGACCGCGGCGCTAGGCCCGCTCGAAGCCGGTGATCGGTCCGCGGCCCTGGAGCAGATGAAAACTGCGGAAGAGGCGATCCATGCCGATACGGAGTCTATGTTGGACCTGATGGTGAAACTGAATCTTGTTCTCGCTCCTCCGCCTCCCGGCACACCGGCCGACGCAAAGCCCTCGCCCGAGGTCGCGCTGCTCCTGGACGTTTTGGCTCTGTCGGCACAACAGAAAGCTCTGTATAGAAAGTCGCAGATCGGCACGGATGAGCAAATGGCAGGCTTCGCAAAGGAACAACGCGAACTCGAAAAGCGATGTGCAGCGTTTGTCCCGGCCTCGAAATCGCATGTGAACATCGTTTCGGCCCGGCGACATACCACGGAAGCTGCGGCCAAGCTTGAGGCGTCCTCTCGCGCCGAGGCGGTTTCCAGTCAGCGTGAGGCGGGCGAGGTCCTGCGATACTTTATTATCGAGTATGTGCAGAAGTATGTGGTTATACCGGATCCACCCTCCGGCGACGGCACCCCCGGCCCACCCGTGGACGCCCCTGACGCACCCTTTGTGGAGCATGGGGGCCTGTTTATGCCCGGTGCAATCAGCGGAGCAAAACCCAAGGGCGGACGCCTGGAATGGGAAGTACTAGGACGCCGTGACAGGGCTGCCCTGAACGAAAATTTCGCGAGGGAACTCCCACTTGAATACCGGGCAATCCTCAAGGACTATTATGAAAGGTTGGCACAGTGATGAATATCAGTAATAGCAGACCGTCTCGCAAACTATATAGACGAATCATCTTGCTGCTGATCTTGGCGTGCCTTTTGACGACACCCGTTATGGCCCAGCAGGATCCCGACAATGGGAAGACTGTTAGAAAGCTGACAGAAACGGGCGATGACGCGCCCGAACTGACCATCGAAGCCTCGCTGGCGATTGACAAGGGACTCAAGTACCTGCTTACAATCCAGAAGCCCGATGGTTCCTGGGAC
>JABMRB010000444.1 GCA_013202865.1 Candidatus Nealsoniibacteriota bacterium
GGATTAGAACGCCCCCCGACTGCGTTCGGGGGGAAAAGAACTGAGTACAGAAGAACCCGCCGTGTATTCACGGCGGGCTAAATGACGGGGGAAATGGTTTCCGTCGCATGCCCCCTAAGTGGCGGGTTGGTGATGATTTCTCTCAGCTTCCCTACCCCAACAACTCCCGAGACAACTCGTTCATCCCTTTTTCTTCGGTCCGATTCCAATGACTGCTCGGATTCTGTTCGCCAACCGTTCCCGGAGTTCCTCGGCCGTTTCCCAAACGATGTGATTCTGATGATTCGTATCGAAATGCAAGTCTCCGATATCATCCTTCCTGCACGTAGAAACGACCGGCAATCCCAACCCGAGGGCGTATCCGGCCTCGTAGTATACGCCGTGTCGTTGGCCGGTGAAGTCAGCTACGATGAACCGGCTCTCCCGAATCTCCGCAATCATCTCGTCAACAATGTCCCCCACGTAGTCCTTCATGTCGATCCTGGTCGCTTTGTAACCGCAATCGTCCTCGATTGCAGGCTTTATTCCGTCAGTGTACACATGCTCCACTTTCTCGTCGAACCACATCGCGACGAAGACCTTCTCAGATTCTGCGTTCAGGCTTCGCCACTCTTCTACAGCGTCCCATCCCTCCGGAGATACGGTCACAGTCGTCTCGGAATGCATGGTCCCTTCACTCCATGTCAGCCTCCGCTCACTGAGGTGGTTCAAGTAGTACTTGAATTCTTCAATGCCTCGGCAATATGCAAGGGGGCAATCAAACTCAAGCCTAATATCGACTCCCTTTCCCGGTGTTGCAGTTCTGTCTGCCAAGGCGAGCAGTAGACGTCGTGTCTTCTCTGATACGTCCTTGTGGTCTGGAACGCTGTTTTTGAGATCCTCAAAATTCTTCTCGGTGATCAAGAGCGCCTGGCCGGTCCGTTCATAATGGTGACGCGTGACTCCTGAAAGAACATCGCGATCTGGTACACGCATCAGAAAGTGATCTACCTCCTTCGTCACGCAGAAAGTGCCGCAACAACGACAAGAAATGTGCCTCACGTCACGCTCGTCGTAGGCGGATCTTTCCACGGGGAAACTGCAAATCGGACAATTCTCGCTACTAGCTGCTTTGACTTCTTCACTCATTGCAATGGCTTTCCTTGTTACAGCGTATCGTTGGCACAAACGAACTACCCCAACAACTCCCGATACAACTCCGCATACCGCCCGACCATCGCCTCCACGCCGAACTCGCGTTGCATCCGCTCGCGGCCGGCGGTGCCCAAGCGGGTGGCCAACTCGGCGTCGTTCAACAGCCGTTGTGTGTGACGGGCTAACGCTGCTCGATCGCCCGCCGGGATCAGGTAGCCCGTCTTGTCGGCAGTGACCAACCCGGCAACGCCCGGCACGTTGGCGGCCACGACCGGCACGCCTGCGGCCATTGCTTCCATTATGGCATTGGACGGGCCTTGCCGGACCTCCGTCGACCAGAATACGTCCAGATGCGGCAGTAGTTGTGAGACGTCGTTGCAGTGGCCCAGGAAATGGACCTTGTCGCGGATCCCCACCTGATCGCGGAACGTGCGGAGCCGGTTGCCGTGCGGGCCGTCGCCGGCGATCAGCAGATGGACGTCGTCGCGGATCACCTTCAACAGGTCGGCCGCCCAGATCGCGTCCTTGATCTGCTTGCGCAGACGAAGTGGACCCAACAGACCCACCAGCCGAGACGACTCGGGAAGCTTCAACTCGGCCAGCAACTGACTCCGCGTCGTGCCGGGCGGATCGGCCGACGGCACGCCATTGGCAATGACGCGAATCTTCTCGGCCGGCAGACCGCCACGCACGCAGCCGTCGCGAACTGCCGAGTTGCCGACCACCACTTGCGCACAGCGCCGCGCAACGTGACGACGGGCGGCCATTTTGAACCAACTTGCCGACGGATCGACACCGCCGCAGTGGGCCACGTGACATCGCACGCCGCACAATCGGGCAACCGCATGGCTCGAAACGTTGGCAGAGAACTGCCACGAATGGATCACGTCCGCTCGCAACTCGGCCACGAGGCGCCGCAATCGCCAGATGGCCTGCGGATCGAACCGCCATCGCGCGGCCAACACCGTGACCGGCACGCCGGCCGCGGCCAGGTCGTCGGCCACCGGTCCGCCGCGGCCGATCGCACACACGTGGACGTCGAACTCGTCGGCCAGATCACCAGCCAGACTGCCAGCAAGCAGGGCCATCTGTTTCTCGGTGCCCGAGCGGCGAAGCGACGGGATGACGTGCAGGATTCTCATGGTCGGGGTCGATCTTGGTGCGAGGGTTGATTCTGGTGCAAGAGGCTCTGGAAACATGTTACGTGCCGGTCGACCATTTCGGCAAGGGTGAATTCCGCGTCGGCCCGATTTCGCGCCGCTGCGCCGAGCCGGGCCGCCAGCTTGGGCTCGTCCAGCATGCGATGGATCGCGGCGGACAGCGGGGCTACCTCTTCCGGCGGCACCAACAGCCCGTGCTCGGCGTCGGCGATCAGCGGTCGCGTGCCCGGGCTATCGACGGCCACGATCGGCAGCCCGGCGGCCATCGCTTCGAGCACGGCCAGCGGGCGGTCGGCATGCGGCGTCGGCGCAACGAACAGATCGGCTGCGGCGAGTAGACTGTCCACCTCGTCGAACACGCCGGCCGGCACCACGCGACCGGCCAGATTCGACGCCTCGATATGGCGGATCAACGGCTCGCGTTCGCCGTGCTCGCCGATCAGCCACAGCCGGACGTTGGGCCATCGCCTCGCGATCGGATGCCACGCGGCTACCAGGCGTTGGAGTTCGTCGCGCATATAGCGTCGGGCAACGCAAACTGCCAGCGGTGCCCCACGCGGCATTTCCAACGCCCGGTTGACCTCCGCCAGCGTCGCTCGCAGCGCCGCCTTGACCGTCGGCGAAGGCAACGGGCCGACGGTCACGCCCAGCGGGATGCACTCGATCCGATCGCGCCGGTAGCCGGCCGCCTGCAATTCCCGCTCGGCGGCCGGGCACGACGCGATGAACCCGTCGGCCTTAACGCAGAGCCGCTTGATCCGTCGGCCTTCGGCAGTGTCGATCTGCCAAAGGCAATCGCCCCGGAGCCCCGCCGCCGCCGGCCGCAACACGACCGGCACGCGGCCGCGCAACGCGCCGACCGCCGCGGCGGCCTCGTGCTTGAGCGTGGTTACATAGACGAGGTCGAACTCTTGGGCGTGGTCTGTGAGCCATTGCCGCAGCCCGCGGACGTATCGCCACGCGGCCCATCGGCCCCGCGGCGCCGCCGGCAACCGCACGACGGGTACTTCGCGAAGCGTAATCCGCTCGGGCCACCCCGGCTGCCATCGCGGGGTCACCACGGTCACCTGCCACCCGCGGCCGGCCAGTCCCGCCGCCAGATTGGCCGACATCCGTTCGGTCGACCCGATCAGGGGCCAGAACCGCCGCGTCACAATGGCCACTCGAAGCGGATTCAACGGCAGTTTCCTTCCAAGGCAGGCAGTACGGTCGGCCCCTATTCTAAGGTTGAAACCCGGGCCGTGGTAGACTGGAGCAACTTTCCGGCGGCCGAATCCAGACAGTCCTTGGCGGAAGGGGGGGTTCGTGGTATGTTTCAGCAGCGAGTAGCGAGCCGCGGGGCTTGCCCCCGCGCGATTTCCCGCGATCCGCCGTGCGCCGCAGCGCCACCCCAGCGCCGGGATAACCCCGGCGGCTCGCTGGAGGTTCTGCGGGTCCGTTTCGCCAAACAACGAGCAGTACGATGATCAGTTCCATCGAGATCACCCGTTTCCGCGGCATCCGCGAAGGAAAGCTCGAAGACCTAGCTCCGCTAACGGTGCTGGTCGGGCGGAACGGTTGCGGGAAGACCAGTGTCCTGGATGCGCTGCTGGTGGCTGGAAGTAGGAATCCGGGTGAAGCGATCGGCCAAACAGTCGCGCGCCATCCTGGTGTCGAGTTCGGGGCCCCGTGGTTGTTCTGGCGAAGAGGTTACTCGGGACCGGCGGAAGTTGCCATGAAGACGAATTACGGCACCTTTGTGGGTGACGAGATTGAGCAATACGAGAGAACAACGAAGTTGAGGCTTCTCGAAGCGCCGGATGAAGAGTGTCGGATTGAGGCTAAACTCTTGGACAATAGTGATTCGAAGACGCTTGGTGGCGCCGCCGTTGACGTTGCTTTCTCGCGAGGCAACAAGTTTTCTGTCGCCGCCGAGGCGCCTTGCCTGATACCGCCCGAACAGTTTCCAGGCGCTAGGTTGATGGAGGGGCGGCGTTCGAGTTTGGATACTCCCTTGCACGAACTGCTCAGCAGGGCGCGTATGCACGGGCTTCTTCGGGAGGCACTGCATATCACCCAAGGTGTGTTGCCTGACGCGAAAGAACTGGCAATCGACGTCGAAAATGGGCTTCCACTTGTCGTTCTCGACTATGGTGATCACGCCGTGCCTGTGGCCTTGTGCGGAGACGGAGTGTATTCGTTGGTCTCTCTAAGCCTTGAACTGGCGGCGCATGAGAAGACGACGGTCCTTTTTGAAGAACCGGAAGTCCATCAGCATCCCGGTGCAATGCGCCAAACCGTCCGGGCTATCCTTGCTGCCGTTCGCAGAGACATCCAAGTCGTCCTCACCACCCACAGCCTCGAATTGATCGACGTATTGTTGGCCGAGTCGTCCGACGAAGATTTGGAGAGACTGGCCCTGTACCGCATGGAGTTGGACGACGGCAGATTGATCTCGGCTCGCATGACCGGCCCGGAAGTTGCATTCTCTCGATTCGAAATAGAGAACGATCTTAGATGAGCGAATCCGTTGTCCTGTGCGAAGGCTTCCACGACCGGGCTTTCTGGGCCGGGTGGCTGGAACATCTTGGTTGCACCAATCTCGGGCAAGCATCGGGCAACACAGGCCGAATTGTCGTGACCGATCCGTCGGGCAACAGGGTCACCGGAGGCCAGTTCGCGTTTCGCTCCGCAAGCGACAAGTTTGTCCGGCTGGTGCCATGCCGAGGAGATGCAAGACGCGTGCGCCGGAAAGCCCGTTTACGGCTCGACGAGGAGCGACAGCGGTTCCAGCAGGAGGCGTCGACCCCACGCTTGACGCGATTGGTCTTGAACGTCGATACGGATGTGGACGTGGTTGACACGTCGGCGAAGACCGGATTCAGGCTCCAGGATCTTGGCTCTCTGGTTGACGAACTCGACCCGTCGGCCACGAATAACGAACAGGGCGATTTCCTGCTTTTTGACCGGAGAACGACCGTCTCGCTCGTGCGCTGGGAAGCGGCTGGCGACGCGACCGACGGCGTCCCGTCGCAACAGACCCTGGAACGGCTCGTGTGTTCGGCCTTGATGGCGGCGTATTCGGACCGCGGGCCGGCCGTGCAACAGTGGCTGGATGGGCGTCCCGCCGGTTCCGCGCCCGGGCCAAAGGAGTTCGCGTGGTCTTACATGGCCGGTTGGTACGCCAAGTTCGGCTGCGAAGGCTTCTACAAAGAACTTTGGCGCGATGATCCCGTCGCCGAGCACTTGAAAGTTCGCTTGAAAGAATCCGGTGCCTGGCGGGTTGCCGAGGCGTTGGCAGAGTAGATCATCATGGCTAACGAACACGAACCGCAAAACCCCACGATCGATGCACTCCTGAGCCGGGCGAGTTGCCGGGACTTCGTCGACAAGGAGATTCCGCCGGATGTGCTGCGGCGGGTGCTTGAGGCGGGGATCCATGCGCCGACGGCGGGGAACTTGCAGCCGGTTTCGATTATCAAAGTGGTTCGGCCGGAAACGAAACAGAAACTGGCTGAACTCAACGGCGGACAAAAGTGCGTGGCCGACGCGGCGGTCGATCTGGTCTTCTGCATCGATTGGCACCGGCTCGCGCGATGGGCCGAGTTGGAAGCGGCGCCGTTTGTCGGCACCCGCAGCTTCCGCCACTTCTGGTTCTCGATCCAGGATACGATCATCTGTGCCCAGACCGTCTGCACCGCGGCCGAGTCGGTTGGGCTGGGGGCCGTCTACGTCGGCATGGTCGTCGAGAGCATCACGGAGACCCGCGAGCTGCTGCAACTGCCCGAGGGCGTTGTGCCCGTCGTGTTGCTCAGCCTGGGATACCCGGCAACGAAGAGCAAGCCGGCCAGGAAGTTGGGCGTCGACCTGATCGTCCACGACGAGACCTACCGCGATCCGGACGACGCCGAACTGGTCGCCGCGATGGACGCCAAGTACGAAGGCCACTGCTTGGAAGCGACGCAGCCGCGGGTGGCACGGATCGCCGAGGTATGCCACCGCATTCACGGCGCGGAGTTTTCCCAGGCGTGTTTCGAGCGGATCCAACAGCGGGGCGTCATCAATCAGGCCCAGATCTACTTCGGCCTGCTCTACAGTGCCGACGAGGCGTTGGCGTGCAACGACAAGCTCTTCGCGTCGATTGCCCGGGCCGGATGCGAGTGGTTCGAGAGGTGCCTGCCGCCGGAAGATAGAGGGGCGTGATGAGAGGGTGGTAGGCTGGGTCGAGGTACGAGGCCCACCCGTATCAGGTTCGACTTCTACTCGATATCGGTGGGCCTCGTGCCTCGACCCAGCCTACGGTTCTTCCTCGGGAGAGTGCCGGTAAAGCGTGCCCACTGCTGTTCGCTTGACGACCGTCCACTCGGGCGATTGTTTCAGATGGCGGTCGAAATTCAGGCCGGTCCTGACCAGGGCGTAGCGAAAGCCGTGCTCTCGTTGCCAGTCGTCGAGTTTGGCTGGGTGGTTTCGCCAGGCGTCGTCGTAGGCATTGAGCAACTCCGTGCCGTGCAACGCACACCGGTCGTCGATGAACACCCGCATCCGCGGCGCGTGGAAGATGACAAACCCGCCGAAGTCGAGGTCGTTGAAGATCGGCTCGTTCGGCTCGGCGGCGGCGTTGATCTGCTCGAGTTCGGGCACCAACTCGACCGGAAATCGCGAGGGATCGGGTCCCGCCCAGCCGCGGCCGATTACCGGCATCGACACGTGCGCCGCCTGCAACACGATCGCGGCGCCGATCAGCAGCACCGGCAGAATCGCGGCCGGCCAGCGGGCGCCGTGCGTCTCGTCTTCGCGTGGCGGAGCGAACATCTCCCGACCCCGAAGCCACTCGGCCCAACGGGTGTGCGGCAGCAGGTCGGCCGCCGCGATCGCCGCGGTAATCGCAAACAGCGGCGCATGGCGAATCCGCTGACACGCCAACACGAACCAGACCAGCGGCAACAGCCACGTGATCCGCGGCCGCTTAGGCAAGACGCCCGCCAATGCGAACAGGTAGCCGGCGCCGAGCAGGATGGTGGCCAGGCCTTGCGGATCGGTCGGATCGAGCGGGCGGTGTTCCTGAATCAACCCGGGCAACGGCATCGTCAGCGTATTCCACCATGTTCGGGGCAGGTCCAGACCGTAGGGGTTAATCAGCACGACCGCGCAACAGGCCAGGACGACCATGCCGGCGGCGAGCAGATCGCGCGGTTGGCGGATCGGGCCTTCGCTGCCGAAGAGTTTCACGGCGCACCATCCGCCGACGACCAGTCCAACGGAGCCCAGTCCGGCGAGCACGCCGCCGTGGACGTTGGCCCAGAAGATGGTCAGCGGTACGATCCACCAGAGCCGCCGCAACCGCCCGCGCCCCGATTCCACGTCGACCAATATCGCGAACGTCACGGCCAGCAGGACCATCGTGAAAATCAACGGGCGGGCGTGGAATTGATGCGAACTGGCCACCAGCACCATTGCCATCAGCAGCAGCGCCGGAAGCGGATGGAGCCCGGCACGAAACAGCCGGGAGCCCAGCAGCGTGTAGACGGCCGCCAACAGCGTGACGGTAACCAGCAACAGGCCGTCCCAGCCGACGTGGCGATAGACGGCCGCCATGCCGACCTCGGCCGCCCAACAATGGGCGACCCACGGTTTGCCGCCGTTGGTGAAGGAGAACGAATCCTCGCGAACGACCTCGCCGCCGTCGAGGATCTGTTCGCCGACGACCGTGTGCCAATAGGTACCCGGATCGCGCAACAGCATGTTCCGCCCGCAGAACATCAGCGCCAACCACACGACCAGGAACAGCCCCGTCTCGGCACACCAGAGCCGCCGCCAGATGGGAGGGTCGTTTTGCATGGCTATCGCTTCCGCGGATCGCCGCCGGGGATCCGGTTCAATTCGAGGGATCGGGCGCCTTCGATCTTGAGGCGTTTGATCTTTGGCCAGTAGTAGATCTTCTGCGCGGCGGCCTTCGACGTGGGGCCGCCGACTTGCTGTTGACGGAACAGCTCGGCGTCGGCCCGGCCGTCGCCTTCGAGCACGAGCATCCCCTTGGCC
>JABMRB010000445.1 GCA_013202865.1 Candidatus Nealsoniibacteriota bacterium
AGGTTTCAACAACAAGCTGAAACTGATCACCAGAAAATCATACGGTTTCCGGACGCAAGAAGCCTACGAAACGGCCCTATACCACAACCTTGGAGACCTCCCTGAGCCAGAATTCACCCACGAATTCTGCTGAAGAGGCAGACTTGTACTGGGGGGCAGGTCGGCCGCGCTGGATCAACGCACGTCCTGGGCTACCCGCAGACTCAGATTCGTATCCGATAGACGATCAATGGCACGTCGTCATTTGGACCGCATCCAATGCATGCTACTTCCAGCGGCGGGACGGCCGGGGCGGGTCGGCCAGATTCGGCCTATGTATCAGATATCAAGAGTGGTTCACCAACACCTCACTCCACTACAGGCGGGACGCCTGTGCCACGACCTTCTGTGAATCACCTATGACCACACATCCCGAACAACCCTCCGACCAACAAGGTAGACTCGGCCGAATCGTCCGGGCGGTCGCGCTGCGCGTGATCGTCTTCGGCGGCGTGGCCGTCGCGGCGTTGCTGCTGGTCGCGGACATGGGCACCATTCTGCCGTCGATCTCGATTTCTAGACCGCCACCGCTCAAGGAAGCCACGGCCGCCGAGCCCGGGTGGCCTCATCGCCGCGGGCCCCGGTACGACGCGATCTCCGACGAGACGGGCCTGCTCGACTCCTGGCCGAAGGAAGGTCCGCCCGTGCTCTGGACCGCGGAACTCGGCCGCGGCTATTCCGGCTTTATCGCCGTGGGCGACCGCGTCTACACGCAGACGCAATCCGTCTCGGCACAGTGCGTCGTCTGCCTCGACGCCGACACGGGCAAGCAGCTCTGGCGGCACCGCTACGATTGGCCTTACGACCCGGCGGGCACCTATCCGGGCCCCCGGGCAACGCCCACCTTCAGTGACGGGCGGATCTACTACACCGGTCCGCGCGGCCGCGTGGGATGCCTGCGGGCAAGCGACGGCGAACCGCTTTGGGAGGTCAACGTCAAGGAGAAGTTCGACGGCTGGGGCACCGATTTCGGCTACGCCTGCTCGCCCACGGTCGAAGAGGGCATGGTGATTATGCCCGTCGGAGGGAAGGGGGCGAGCATGGTGGCCCTGGACGCCGACAGCGGCGCCACCGTCTGGGCCGTCGGCGACGAACCGGCCAGCTATTGTGCGGCGTTGCCGATCCGTTTCCAGGGACGCCGCTACGTGGTCGGCTTGTTGCAGAACGCGTTGGTGATGCACGAGTTGGACACGGGCCGGCTGGTCTGGCAGGATAGCTACACACAAGGCTACGACGAGCACGCCGCCGCACCGCTCTACGACGAACCGCTGCTGCTGGTCGCCCGCCCCTTCCGTTGCGGGGCCGACTGCTATCGGCTCAAAGCCGACGAGACGGGGGCCACGGCAAATGAAGTTACGGTCGAGTCGGTCTGGCACAGCCGCGATTTCTGCAACGACGTTGCCTCCAGCGTACTGCTCGGCGGCCACATCTACGGGTTCCATCTCCGCGACGTCCAATCGAAACGGCAACGGCCTTCGCGCGGCAAATTCAAGTGCCTCGACCCGCTCACCGGCAAAATGCTTTGGGAGACCGACCGGACGGGACACGCCTCGGTGATCGCGGCCGACGGCAAGCTGATCTTGTTCAACGACGAGGGCGAAGTCGTGCTGGTCCGTGCCGCCGCGGACCGCTACGAGGAGCTTGCCCGGGCGGCCGTTTTCCCCGGCGAGCGTTGTTGGACGGCCCCCGCGTTGCATCGCGGCCGGCTCTACCTGCGAAGCCCCACACGGACCGCCTGCTTGTACCTCGGCAAGCCGGAGCATCTCGACCGGCAGCAGTTAGCCCGGGCGCAGCCGGTTAGCAAAGTGGCGAAGCCTAAAGGGATCGATCTGGCGTGGCTCGTCGGCGGCGAGCGCGAGTTCGTCTTCGACTTGCCCGACGCCACCGAGTTGGGCCGCTGGTACGCTTTCTCGCTGGCGGGCGTGCTCGGCACGGCCGCGGCCATGGCATGCGCGGTGTGGCTGGCTGCCGGATGGAAGTGGCCCGGCGGCGCTCGGCGTGCCGGCCGGATCGTCTTCTGGTCTGCGGTCTTTGCGGGCGGTCTGCTCGGCACACCGATCTTCAACCGGCTTTACTCACAGTTCGTATTCACCTGGCCCGTCTGCCTGTTCGCGGCCCACCAGATCACCCTGACGGCGATCGTCCGGGCGTCGCAGCAACCGGCCGACCGACGGGCAAAGTGGACCTCATCGATTGCGACGCTTGCGCTCCTGCTGGTCTGCCTCAGCTACTACCTGCTTTGCCGCGAGTTGGGCCTGGCCGTGGCGTGGGTGTTCCTCTTAGGATTTCTACCCTCCTGGCCGGTCGCGCTCCCCGCCGCCCATCGGCTTCAGCACGAGGGACCGCCATGGCGCGACGTCGTCTGGGCAACGCTCTCCTTCTCGGTCTTCTACTGGGCCTGCGGCGTTTTCCTCTTGTGCCGCGCGGCGTGGTCGTAACGGTCACCCCTATTGAGGCTCGCATGGCCAATGCGCGAGGGCGCAGCCCGGTTTCTCCGGAGAAAGGGCCTTGAGCCGCTCATTAGCTTTGCGGGAATCAATAAGCATCGAACGGCGCGTGGCAAGGTAAGCCCGCTAGACGCTGATGGGAGCGGCGGCAAGATCACAAGGGGTTCGAATCGCCGCGCTCGGCGTCTTGCATGGCCGCGGCCAACTCGCGGCGGTTGCTGATGTAGAACCAGATCCCGACCACGGCGATCAGCAGGCCGATCAGCCGGTAGGCCAACACCACGACCAGACCTTGGCCCTTGGTGATTGTCTTGCCCACTTCGGGAACCTGCATGTAGAGATACTCCAGGCCTGCTTCCTGAGGACCCGCCGGCAAAGGAATCACGCCCAGCGCCGCACTCAACGGAGCGACGATGAAATGGGTCTTCAACGAGAGCACGTCGCCGGACGAGGAATCACTTTCTTCGGCAAACAATCCGCCGGCGATCAACCAGATGCCCGTGGCGAAGAACGCGTGGACCGCAACGCTCATCAAGCAGGCAACCAGCAGCACGTGCAACTTGTGGCGATACATCCGCACGGCTTCGACCACGCTCTGGATCGCCGGTCCCACCTTGGGGATTCGACCCAGTGAGCGAATCGTTCGTCCTTCGCTCAGGTCGGGCCCGAGCACAATCGCCGCCAGCACGGCCCCGACGGCGGTCGCCGCGAAGGTGAGGTTGCAGATCTGCCGGATCAGGCCGGGCAGCGGCTGCTCGAGGAAACCGGTCGCCAGGATCGCTGCCGACGCGACGACGAACAGCAGGTAGAGCCCGATCAGCCGATCGACGATCACCGAAGCGACCGCCTGCGGAAGCTGGTCGCGCCGCTGCTCCCGGGCGAGCATCCAGCCTTTGATC